>CASBQB010000143.1 GCA_949127655.1 Chroococcales cyanobacterium PMM_0086
ACTTTAGCTTCTTCTATTTTAGAACTGATCTTTTTACCTTCATGGAGGTCTCTTTGGGTCTTACTCAGTGTGATACTAGAACTAACAGTAAAAATTATCCCCATCCCCATAAAACCTTTAACCCAAGGATCTACGGGTAAATTAATAACTCCTAAAGTAGTCGCCGTGACAGAAAGGATAAAAGCAGCCCAAGTTTGAAAGACCCAGATATTACTATGATCTTGAACGACGTTATTTCTCGACATATTTTTAAGCTACCTACATAATTTGGTTAATTATAGTATCTCTTTAAACAGATAAACTGATATTTAATAACAGGACAGTTTTAAAATTGGTTATGATTATTACAGGTAAAACAAGACTTTTAGGTGTTATTGGCTATCCTATTGAGCATTCTCTCTCACCTAAAATGCACAATGCAGCAATCAGTTATCTTAAATTAGATTACATTTATCTCCCCTTTCCTGTCCCACCCCAACAGCTACACCAAGCTATGGCAGGTTTTGAGGCTATATCTCTAGTAGGTTTGAGTGTGACTATTCCCCACAAACAGGCTATTATGCCCCTATTAAAGCAGATTAGCCCAACTGCGCTGGCTATTGGTGCAGTCAATACCGTCTGGTGGAGTGAGTCGGGTTGGCATGGTACTAATACTGATCTCTATGGGTTCCTCTCCCCTTTGCGGTTACTAGAGAGAGACTGGACGCAGGTTACTCCCGTTATTTTAGGTCATGGAGGAGCAGCTAGAGCGGTTATAGTCGGCTGCAGTGAGTTGGGCTGTCCTGAAATTCACGTTGTAGGGCGTAATAAGGATAAATTGGATTTTTTTAAGGATAGTTGGCGTTCAACAGGGTTAGAAAGTCAAATATACACCCATAGCTGGGATAAAATAGAGGGGCTGCTATGCCAAACAGACCTCTTAGTTAATACTACTCCAGTAGGGATGACCCCCCAGATTCAAGATTCACCTATACAAGAGAAGTTATGGGATAAGATTAAGCCAAGTCTAATCGCCTATGATTTAATATATACCCCTAGTCCTACCCTGTTTTTGCAACAAGCGAAAGAGAGAGGGGCTTATATTATAGATGGGGGGGAAATGTTAGTGCAACAGGGCGCTGCAGCTTTTGAGATTTGGTTAGGAAAGACTGCACCTGTAGAGATTATGAGAGAAGCATTCCAGAATTAACTCAACGCGCTATAAGTCCCGCAAGATGATATATTTTTCTGAGCTTATGCTTTAGGAAATAAGTCAAAGATTCTAAAAATGATTGTTCCCAGTCCTACAGTCAAAGTGACGATTAGACCTATGACCCATTTATAGATTGACTTAAGTTCCTTAACATCTTCTTTGATGCTTTGAACCTCTACCTGAACAGCTTTAACCTCACCCTCTAGTCTGGCTTGATTGATTTGAAGCTGAGTTAATGACACATTAACGTTATCAAATTTTTGATTAGTAGTCTCAATGAACTTATCTAGTTTTTGGTCTAGTTTTTCAATAGCCTTCAGTATTAAAGTCTCAGTTTCTACACTCATGTTAAGATTATCTCGATTATTTTTTATTTTAACGCGTTGCTAAAATAGTTAAATGGAATATTTGCCTATAAGATTCAGTAACTATATAATTTAATTACTAACTATTCACGACCGATGACTAATTCTGTTCAAGTTAGATCCAAACTGATCAAAGCATTACAACTAGACTTAGTGGGGCCAACTTCAGACGATAGCCAATATCAACAAGAAAGCCTCACTCAATCTCCGACTTCCTGGTATTTAACCGGATTTCTGGCTCCGATAAAAGCCCCTGCTGATTTCCGTAGCGATGAGACTGCTAATGAAGAAATAGATCAAGGCGGTAAAAATAGTGCTGGAGATGATGAAGCTACACCGGAAAAAACAGCAGCGCGGAAAGGATTCTTTCCTGTTTCTATTGGTCTTAGTTTTCTCTTACCTCAAGAAGCAACAACCTTTGAGGTGACAATTGAATGGGGAGACTATATCCCAGAACCGATAATCGAAGAAAATCAAGAACAGACAAAACCCAAATCTCAGAAGAGTTCCCCCAAAAAATGGCAACGCCTTCCCCAAAAGCAAAAACAGTCTATAACCCTTGATAATCAACCACAACAGAATATTCATTCTAAAACAGTAATTGATCTTCCTGATACTGGTGGACTTCAATTAGTCATTACTAATCGGGCTGTCAATTACTATCATTTAGTACCAACTGGGACTCGTTCGGTTTCTCTTTTTTTAGTCAATAATCGTACTCCTGACTTTAATCTAGAAAGAGACCAGTCCTTTATTTTTCAAGCCTCTCTGACTATTGAATCTCCCCTTGGTTTTGTCCCACGTCCTAACCTGAAAGGACAGTCTAACGGAGACTGGGATGAGAAAGTAGCAGATTTACAGTATCGGGATGACTATGAATTTGTAGTCGGTCACAATGTTTCAGCCATTGCTCATCTTACTGATAACGGGACTTGTCAGAAAGTACAAACCGCCTGGATACCTCAAGCTGAAGTAGAGAAAGTCATTGCAACTAATATTGCCGATGTAGAACTAGGTATGGAAGCAATCGCGGCTGCTTCAGATGCCAATACAGTACGACAGCTGATTGGCGGTATTGTCACCGCTTACACTGCTTGGATTACTCAACAACATAGCCTAATACCAACCGATTCCCCAAATAGAGCAGAGGTTGCCCAAGATTTACTCAACCGTGCTCAAACTGCTAATCAACGTATAGCAGACGGACTAGCTGCTTTAGATGATCCACAAGTTTTAGAGGCTTTTCGTATTGCTAATAGAACTATCGCTACAGCCATACGCCAAAGATTAGTACATAAAACTAACGACAACCCCCAAGAGAAAAAGCCCCCCAAATGGAGACCCTTTCAATTAGCCTTTATTTTAATGAACTTGGTTGGTCTGGCCCGGGAGACCCATAGAGATAGAGAATGTGTGGATTTACTCTTCTTTCCGACTGGAGGAGGCAAAACAGAAGCATATTTAGGCTTAGCAGCTTTTACTCTAGTTTTACGTCGCTTGAGAAATCCAGCTATTCAAGGGGCAGGAGTCAGTGTGATGATGCGCTATACCCTGCGACTATTGACCCTAGATCAATTAGGTAGGGCGGCAACGCTCATATGTGCATTAGAACTAGAACGACAACAGGATATCGAAAAACTGGGCAGATATCCCTTTGAGATTGGTCTATGGGTTGGACAGAGTGCGACTCCCAACGTGATGGGGAAAAAAGGAGAGAATAATCCAGAGTCGGCAAGATCTAAAACCATCGCCTATATGAATGATAGCCAGCAGAAACCCTCTCCCATACCACTAGAGAACTGTCCTTGGTGTGGTTCAAGGTTGACTAAGGAATCATTTAATCTAATACCTGATACTAATCAGCCCTTGAATTTAGTGATCAAATGTCAGAATCGCCAAAAAAGACAAGACGGAACTCCTCAATGTGTCTTTAATCGTGATCAAATAATACCAATTGTGGCAGTAGATGAGTGCATTTATAAAAGACTACCCTGTTTTATTATTGCCACCGTTGACAAATTTGCCAGCTTACCTTGGGTAGGAAGTACTGCGGCTCTCTTTGGGAAAGTCAATCGTTATGATCAGAAAAATCATGTCTTTTCTAGCAATGGTCAAGGAGATCGCTTAGATAAACAGCTTCCTCCTCCTGATCTGATCATTCAAGATGAGTTACATCTCATTTCTGGTCCATTAGGAACCATGGTCGGACTCTATGAAACAACCATAGAATACCTTTGTAGTCAAGCAAAAGACGGTAAAACAATACTGCCGAAAATCGTTGCATCTACCGCTACAGTACGTCGTGCTACTCGTCAAATTCAAGGACTCTTTGGCAGAACTCAAGTTGATATCTTTCCACCTCCAGGAATTAATCGTCTAGATGCCTTTTTTGCTAAAACTGTCCCCGCAACCGAACAAAATGCACGTCTATATCTGGGAATAGCTGCCCAAGGACGTAGTTTAAAGGTAGTCTTATTGCGCACCTATCTGGCCCTGTTAAGTGCGGCACAGAAAGAATGGAAAGCCCTAGGAGGAGACCGCAAACCCAATAATCCAGCCGATCCATATATGACCCTCTTAGGTTATTTTAATTCTTTACGAGAATTAGGCGGCAGTCGTCGCATTGTCGAAGATGAAGTAAATGCTCGTTTAAGTAAATATAGCACCAGAAAAAGATTAGAGGAAAAAGAAGGATTATTCAGCGACCGTAAAATTAATGATGTACCCACTGAATTAACTTCCCGTGAGACAACCAATAAAGTAGCAGCGACTAAGCGACGCTTAAGCTTGACCTTTGATAACAAAGATCGCGTAGATGTGGCCCTTGCTACCAACATGATTTCAGTAGGTTTAGATATCACCCGTCTGGGCTTAATGGTAGTACTAGGACAGCCTAAGACGGCTGCAGAATATATTCAAGCTACTAGTCGAGTAGGACGGGATGAACAGCGGCCAGGCTTAGTGGTTACTCTACTCAATGTTCATCGTCCAAGAGACCGTTCACATTATGAACGCTTTCCCTTTTGGCATACTACCTTTTATCGTGCTGTTGAAGCGACCAGTGTTACTCCCTTTTCACCCCGTGCAATAGATCGAGGTTTAGCCGGAATTACCGTTGCTTTAGCTAGATTAGGAAATAGTGACCTTACCAGTCCAACTCGTGCAGGAGAAATTAGTAAATATCGCCAAGATTTAGACTTCGTTGTGGAAACTATCGTCAACAGGGCTATTAAAAACTTTACTCCCGAAAATGACCTGTTAAAAGAAACAATTAGGACAAGGGTTCTAGACTTACTAGATACTTGGGAAAGTTTAGCAGAAGATAAGGGAATGTTGCAATATCAACAAGAAGTAGGAGTGGCCCCCCCATTAATCTTTGACTTTCTCGATTCTGAACTCAAAAAGAAAAGGGAAAATGCTCCAGAACAAAAATTTAAAGCAGGACGTAGCTTACGAAATGTCGAACCAACGGTTAATCTTTGGGTTCGGAGTCCTGATAATCAAGATATTGAGGATGAAAAATAATGGTTAAAGCCAAAAAACAAAGACCAGTCGGTGGACAACTACGCCAAAGTCAGGTTTTATCAACCTTTGGACCTGGTTCAATGGTGGATCTGCCTAACCAATCAGTCTTAATTGGTGGACTCAATCACTGGGAGGGATATAAGGAACAGCTTATATATGAAGAACGACTACAAAAAGTTTTATGTACTAAATTAGAACTAAATCAAGTCAAGCTTTATGCCCCTCCAGTAGATTCTTCAGACCCGTTAGCTTCCCCTACTGGTATTAGTGCTTTTATTTTTCCGACTTGGTTTGTCGCTCAAGTTAAAGACTCTGTTTTCATCTCTGGTGACAATGGTAAAAGCTATCAAACCCGTCCTTTAGTTCCCTATAAGCGTTTAATCAAGGGGCAATATTTAACAGACGATAAAAAAAAGGTTCCAGTTGTACCAGTTCGCTTTGTGCAGGCCTGTCTGAATGGTCATATCAGTGACATTGACTGGTATGCTTTTGTTAAAAATGTTTGTAATTGTCGCTTCAATACACAGCTTTGGTTAGATGAGTCTGAATTAAGTAATGATTTTACAGATATCTTTATACGCTGTGGAAGCTGTAATGAACGTCGTCCCTTTTCTGATGCAACAATTCCTGGTAGTGCGCCTCTAGGTTATTGTAAAGGAGAACGCCCCTGGTTGGGTTCCAATGCCTCTGAAGTTTGTTGTAATCCAGATAATGGCAACCCCGAACGCAATCGGCTTTTAGTGCGCTCTGCTTCTAATGCTTATTTTCCTCAGATCTTAAGTGTTATCTCTCTTCCTGAAGCTGATGCAGACCTTAAAGATGCTGTATCGGTAGTTTATGAGGAGTTTTTGCAATACGCAGAAAGTCAAGAGGATATTAAGCGAGAACGCAGAAAAGAACGGGTTGCTAATGCTCTAGAAGGCTTTAGTGACCAGACAATCTGGGAAGAAGTCCAAAAACGTCAAAATCCACCAGAAGAAGCCTCCAAGACCATTAAACAAGTGGAAATTGAAAGCCTTCTTTCGACTGATGAATCTCTAGGTTCAGATGTACCTCAAGGTGATTTCTATGCCAGAACTAAGCCTATTTCTGAATTACCCCCCTTTCTAGAAAACAAATTAGAACGGATAGTATTAGTACATAGGCTTAAAGAAGTAATGGCTTTAGTTGGCTTTACTCGTTTTGAAGCTGCTTTACAAGATATCGATGGGGAACTATCTATTGGTGTGCGACGCGCAGCCCTTGATCTTGAATCTACTTGGTTTCCAGCTATCGAAAATAGAGGAGAGGGAATCTTTCTCTCTTTTAATAAAGAGGCAATTAAAGATTGGCAACTGAAAGAACCTGTCAAGGAACAAGGTAACAAACTCTATCAAGGTTTTGTCAAATGGCGAAGAGAAAAAGGCATTAAAGAAGACAAAATAAAGTTTCCGGGTCTGCCCTATATCATGCTTCATTCTCTCTCCCATTTGTTAATTACCGCAGTTTCTTTAGATTGTGGTTATGCGGCTAGTTCAATTAGAGAACGTATTTATGCAGGAGAGTCAGGTTACGGCATTTTATTGTTTACTGGAACCACCGGAAATGAGGGCACTTTAGGTGGCTTAATTGAAGCTGGTGCTAAGATTGAACAGTATCTGTCCTCGGCTTTGGAATTAGGAAGACTCTGTTCTAATGATCCTGTCTGCGCTGAACATTCTCCTGAAAATCAACAAGAAAATCGTCCACTTCATGGTTCAGCTTGTCATGGTTGTTTACTGATTGCTGAAACTTCTTGTGAACGACGCAATGAACTCTTAGATCGCTCATTAGT
Organism: Chroococcales cyanobacterium PMM_0086; assembly: GCA_949127655.1. Classification (GTDB taxonomy): domain Bacteria; phylum Cyanobacteriota; class Cyanobacteriia; order Cyanobacteriales; family Microcystaceae; genus CAISPN01. Next base: position 6,896 of record CASBQB010000143.1, read on the forward strand.
TGTCAACACGGTAGCTAACTTAAACACTGCTTTCTTTCTGGATTCTTAAAGCTGCTCTTTTTTGCTGGAGACCTTTCTTAAGAGTAAATTAAAAGCTCTTGAAGGCACCCCCATAATTTGAGCAATAATTAAATTCCAGAGATAGCCATATTGTGGAAAGTTTCTCAGAAGAAAGACTTCAGCGAAAAAGTAAAATCGTCTACTTTTTACATACTCAGGAGGATTATCCTCAACTCTGATCTGTTCAGGTAAGGGTAACAAATGACCAATTACTTTATCTGTTTCAAAAAACTTAGCTTGAATATAGAGTCCTAAAAGACGGTCAAGACACCAAAAAGGAATATATTTAAGTGGTCCGCCGAGGGTCATTAAGCTGGTAATTTCTTGAATAGCTGGCCTAACTAAGGCTGTTTTCCAGATTTTCTTATCAAAGTTCTCAGTATGGGGACCATTTTGATCTATTCTCTCACCCAGTAAGCAAAGAGGATTGAATTTATTTTCTAAAGGTGCGATGGGGATTTCTAGTAGATAGTTTTTTCCCTGAAACAGATAATCATTTTTTTGTGCCTTACTACAGGTTTTCATCTCATTAATATTTTGAATTGGCTGCCAAGCACCTTCTAAACCTGCTAGATCTCCATAGCTATAGCCTTGTTTAGATAGCCTTAAAACCCAACTATCAGGAAAGTTTTGGAAATAATCAAAAACCATTGTAGCGACATCAGGATGAAGAAATTCATCACAGTTAATGGTCAAAACATAATCTCCTACTACGTTCATTAATCCGGTAATTCTCTGAATAATTTCTCCTCTTAAAGCACTAACAATTTGCCTCATTCTAGGATCTGTATTTGGATGTGGTTTAGCACCTGGAGGATGAACTAAAATAAATTCTACTTGCCCTTTAACCTTGAGTAATTCCCTCAGCCAGTACTCACTAAAACCTTCTCTAGTCGGAACAACGATCCATAGGGTAGGAGGTGGATTCATAATCATTATTTCATCATGGAGAAAGATTAAAGTAAATAGTAGCTTGACGCAGACCATTTTTACGGCCTAGACTGGTGAAAATAAGCGAGTTTAAGTGGTCTAAAAGAGGTTGAATGCTCAATTCGGCAACTCTAATTAAGGGGTATTGCTGCTTTAAAATTGGAGCTAATTGTGGCCAGTTGAGATAGACATAACCATCATTATTCTGTGGTAAAGCTGAAACTGCTAGATCTAGAGGAGAAATATCTGACTTATTAGAACGAGGGCTTTTAATAGCATTGCTTAAGGTCTCAACAGAAGTAGCGAAAACTTCATAGTTAGATATTGTTATATGTGCTCCTTTAACCAAGGTTTTTAAACTAGCAACATTTTTACTAATCTCTGTTTCTAGTTGCGACCAAATAGTTGCATTATTTCCTAAAATAGGCAAAGAACCAACACTCAAACCCTGTTGACTGGCAATTTCATCTAAATGACTGATCCCTTCCATCACACTCTCAACAGGTTGACGCTCCACAACAAATAACCATTGAGGTATACCCCCGTTTGGATCATTGGTCAGGGCTAGGCTAAATTCACCCTTAACCCAAGGAAAGACCTCTTGAGTTACTGATAGACCTAAATTACTTTCTAGGCGGCTTACTGCGTCATTAACGAGTTGTTGGAGAGGACTATTTTCTGTTAATTCAGTCTGTACTTTTGTCCAGAGTTGAGGTAGATTCACTCCAGCTAAAGAGATAATACTTTCAGAGGGAATATAATCAAGCGCGCCTACAGGTTCGGTTAAAACAGGTGCTTCACTATCTGATTGATTATCCCCGCTTAGGCTAGTCTGTGCCACTATTCCCCCTTCTTGTAGGGAGAGACTGACTGTGACTGTTTGTAGAATATCGGCATTTTCAGGACTCGGAACATTCCCTAACCAAGCTGAAATTAAGGGAAGATTCCCATAGATTAAACCTAAACGAGGTTCATCGATGGTTTCTATGGCTTTAGAATAGGTAGGTGAAGACTTAATACTAAGATTGGCTACTTGTAAGGTGTTAATCCCTTCACGTAATGTTTTAGGCTGATTGGCAAAGAGAACAAAATCACCTAAAACCGCACTACTAGATAATACTGTATTCGGTTGTGGGCTAGTTAGAGTAATTAATTCAGCACCTTTGTACTGCTCAAAGATTAATTTAGAGTCTCCTGAGAGAGCACTTTTAGAGTAAGCTGCTTGCAGAAATTCTTTAGCTAGTTCTGGGTTTTTGGTCTGTACTGCCAGAAGATAGCCAGGTTGAGTGCCATTATTTTTGTTACCATCATAATCCAAGGAAGTTACAGCTAGGGTGATTTCTTCTCCTAACCAAGGTTTAATCTCCTTACGGTAGTCTAACCCTGTCCAAGTCAGAAGATTTGTTTCTAACTGTCGGATATCTTTTTGAGTTTGAGACCGTTTCAAGGGGGAGACTTTCCACTGAGTTAAGTTTTCTAAAGAATCAGGGTTAACCAGAAGGGAAATCATTACGGGAGACTGTTTCGGGACAAATAGAGAAGCGAGGGGTTCTCTAGGGGAACCACCAAAAGCTAAAGCAAGAGGACTAGACTGCAAAGTCCAGGCCAAAACTCCACCAGCTAAACTCAATAAGCTGACAACACCAATAAGCAGAACAAGAAAAAAAGAACGCTGTTTCACACACCTTACCCAATAAGCGACCCTTAATATTTTAAAGCTTTAGGGAAATTTCCGAATTAAGAAACTAACTTTATCTAATATGCAAGAAATCTCCGTACAAGAACTAGCCATCAAGTTAAATGAACTATCTGAAAACTTACAATTGATTGATGTCAGAGAAGCTCATGAAGTTGATCTAGCCTATATTCCAGGCTTTAAGGTGTTTTCTTTAAGCGAATATGAACAATGGTCATCCCAGATTGAGAATCATCTTAACCTAACAAAAGAGACTCTAGTTATCTGTCATCATGGTGTACGTTCTGAACAAATGTGTTATTGGCTACGTTCTGTAGGCTTTACAAATGTTAAGAATGTAATAGGTGGAATTGAGGCTTATTCTCTACTTGTGGATAAAAATATACCGCGTTATTAACTTAAATTAGGTAAATTAGGTTAAAGGTGTTAAACTTACCAACAATCTCCAGAATAAAGAGATAAAAAGAAAGCAACCAATAAATATACAGACCCTCTATACTTTTTATTCGTTTAAAAATACTTGCTTTTGAGAAGGCACTCTTCATTGAATCTATGTTAAATGAACGTCATCAAGAAATTCTCCGAGCTACTATTCAACATTACATTGCCACAGCAGAACCTGTTGGATCTAAAACCCTTTTAGAAGAATATAACTTTAAAGTCAGTTCGGCAACTATTCGCAACACTCTGGGACAGTTAGAAAAGGCTGGTTTTCTGTATCAACCTCATACATCTTCAGGGAGAGTTCCTTCTGACTCTGGTTACAGACTATATGTTGACCATTTAGTCACTTTTAATGAAAAAATGGCAGCAACTATCGAAAAGCAGTTTAACCAGCATTTGAAATGGGATAGCTGGAGTTTTGAAGCATTATTTCAAAGGGCTACCCATATACTAGCTCATCTGAGTGGTTGTATTGCTTTAATCACACTACCACAAGCTTCTCAATGTCTATTACGTCATCTCCAATTAGTCCAAGTTTCTTCTACGCAAATAATGCTAGTTGTCGTCACTGATAGCTATCAAACTCAGTCTATTTTGATGGAAAATTCCTCTATTTTTGCGGAAACTGAACAAGAGAATAAAGAGTTTCGTTCAGAAGAATTACAACTTATTTCTAATTTTCTCAATAGTCAATTGCGGGGAAAATATCTCAATGAGTTGACTACATTAGACTGGAGTGAAATTGATCAACAGTTTACCAGCTATACAGAATGTCTAAGGACTTTAGTTTCTAAGGTTATCTCGAATGTTTCACCCCGTTCTAATTCTCAGCCAATGATGGTCAGTGGAGTCTCTGAAGTTCTGCGTCAACCAGAGTTTTCCCAACTTCATCAAGTGCAAATGTTACTCTATCTTTTAGAACAAGAACCTGATCAATTATTGCCTTTAATTTTACAGGAACCAGAACCAGACATCCTAACCAAAAAAGTAACTATTAGAATTGGTTCAGAAAACCCTCTAGAACCGATGCGTTCTTGTGCTTTAATTTCTGCTATTTACAGACAAGGAGATATCTCAATAGGCAGTGTCGGGGTAATTGGACCGACCAGAATACTTTATGAGAATGTGGTTCCCTTGGTAGCATCTGCTGCAGACTATCTTTCAGATGCTTTATCTTGAATGTAGACCTCATCCACTCATTATAATCTTCGCAGAATCAATCTAGGCAAGGTTCTGTGAATCGCGGGCAATGTTTAAAGTGCACCCATTGACTGTCCAGCTAACCAGGCGGTAGTCCAAGCTGACTGAAAATTAAAACCGCCTGTCACTCCATCTATATCTAAGATCTCTCCAGCGAAGAAAAGTCCAGGACAGATTTTACTTTGCATGGTTTTAAAATCAATCTCCTTAAGAGATACCCCCCCACAGGTGACAAACTCTTCTTTAAATACTCCCTTACCTTGAATACTATAGAGTCCCTGTGTTAGTTCTTGGTATAGCTTATTAAGTTGTACCTTAGAAATTGCAGACCATGTTATTTGTGCATCTATTCCGACTGTTTCTACTAGTCTTTGCCAAAGTCTTTTAGGTAGTTTAAATGAACAATGACTCTGCACTTGTTTTTTAGGAGAGGTTACTTTAAGATTGAGTAACTCTTCTTTAAGACTCTCTGGTGAATATTCAGGTAGCCAATTAATTACTAAAGACATTTTATACTTATGTTCATAGAGTAATCTAGCTGCCCAAGCTGATAACCTTAGTACTGCAGGTCCACTCACTCCCCAATGAGTTATTAAAAGAGGTCCTATTTGTTCTAAGCGAGTCTTTCCTGATTCTACTAGACGTAGAGATACAGATTCTACAGAGACCCCGGCTAAACCCTCTAAGCGACTATCTCGAATATTAAAAGTAAATAGTGATGGTACAGTAGCTTCTATTTGATGTCCTAAGTTCTTCGCCCAACGATACCCTAAAGGACTACTTCCTGTGGCAATTAAAAGACGGTCACAGTGTAACTCTTCTCCTTCTTTGAGAACCACTTTAAACCCCTCTAAAACTGTCTTAACAGGTGCTTGGGTCTTTATAAGAACCCCAGCTTTTTCTGCAGCCTTGAAGAGACAATCTACAATGGTTTGAGAAGAATCTGTCACTGGAAACATACGCCCATCGGGTTCCGTTTTGAGATTCACTCCTTGGCTATTAAACCAAGCAATGGTCTCTTTAGGGTTAAAACGGGTAAAAGCGCCTCTGAGTGCTTTACCACCTCTAGGATAATATTGTATTAACTGAGCCGCTTCAAAACAATGATGAGTTACATTACAGCGTCCCCCTCCAGATATGCGTACTTTGGTTAGGGGAACCTTACCTGCTTCTAGTAAAGTTACTTGACTCTGGGGATATTGTATAGCACAGGTAATTGCACCAAAAAAACCAGCTGCACCTCCGCCAATGACTATAATTTGTAGTCTCAATGAACTCTGTTACCTCAATCTCAACTCTTTGATAATCTCTTCAGCCACTGTGTTACCTGTTTGACAACCTCCTTCCATATACCCACCATAATCAAGTGAAGTATGTTCCCCTGCAAAAAAGAGATTGCCAACTCTTTCCCCTTCTGAGCCTTTAATTGTAGTATATTGCCCAACAGTGTAACAAGAATAAGAGCCTAAACTATAATCCTCCTTGATCCAATAGCTCGAAAGTGGTGTACTATTAGTCCTCTTGGAGCGCATTCCTGGGAAGACTTTTTCTATATCTGTTGCAAACTCTTGTGTAACGTTAGCTAAAGGTTTTTTACCAAAAGCTAAGCCTGGGTTTCCCCCTCTAAAATTAGTTAGTATTCCTACTCCCCTTGCATAGCGACTTCCGGCACTTTCCCAAGTATTTTGAAACTCTAAGTCTGTAAAAATATTGCCAGTAGACTTATAGCGAGTTCGCCAAATCTTTTCGCGGTAAGAAGTAATTAACTTACTATTGTAACCATAATCAAGGGTTTTAATGACCAGGCGTTTAACTGGTGGCAGATCTATTTTTAGTGGGATATCGCGTAAAACAGAGAAAGGAATTGCTAGAATAACTCTTTCATATTTCTTTTCAATTGTTCTAGAATTATTAGATTTTAGAGTTACCAAATAACGCCCATCAGAGAGTATTCTAATCTCCTTTAAGACTGTATTTAGTTGGATCCTATCACCTAAAATATTACCCAGTTTTCGGGGAATTTGTTGATTGCCCCCCTCAACATAATAGCGTTCGTCACTCTCGCCAAAAATCTCTAACCCTGATGTTTGCTCACCAATTAAAGAGATAAAATTGATGGAGGATTGCTCAGTTGATTCTCTGCCATATTCAATGTTATAAGCTACGTCTAAAATAGTTTGTAGTGTTTTTGGTGTTCCAATACTCTCTAAATATTCTACTATTGAGAGATTATCTAATTTTTTCGCTTGAGGATTGTTGTTTTTATAAGTAACATCAGCCACAACTTCTGCATCAAGGGCAATTTGTTTGGCAATCAAACTAAAATCGCGGATGACTTCTGTTGTGGGAACTTTGCGGTTAGCAATATAAAAAGTCTCTTTAATTAATTTTTGTTCTGGTACTGTAATATCTATTAATCTTAAACCTAATTGTCTAGCTAAAGAACGTATATGTAAATGTCCAGTATCGATAAATTCTCCACCCAGTTCTACAGGTATAGAAGTTCCTAAAGCATTGGAAACAGTCTTCATACGTCCACCAACTGTGGATCTAGCTTCAATGACATCTACAGATACTCCCGCTTGATTGAGACGATAGGCGGCTGTCAGTCCAGCAATGCCAGCCCCTACAATGAGAATAGGGGGAGTTCTAGCTAATGCGGTATCTTCTCTTTTATATACTGTTGCTGCTGTAAAAGAGGCTGCTGCTAAGCCTATTTTCAAGAGGTTACGGCGGGTACGATATTCTGAGAATATTTCCACCATTTCATCTACAGGAATACCCTGTTTTTGAGATAACTGAGCTATTTTATAAGCTCTTCTGATAGCTTGCATTAAGGGTGTTCTAGACATAATCTAAAAAGTGGTAGATTGATTAGATAGACGTTGACGCAAGATAAATTCAGCAATTGCTAAATCAACTGGCGTTGTTATTTTAAGGTTAGTTTCCTCACCTTCCACAATTTTTACAGATAAACCACACTTTTCAAATAAAGCTGCATCATCTGTTACTTGCCAACCTAGTTGATGTCCTTTGGCGTGACATTCTTTTAAGAGGGATACAGTAAAACCTTGAGGAGTTTGAGCCGCCCAAAGTTTACTCCGGTCTGGGGTGTCTTTTATATAGCCTGTAGAATCGACAACTTTAATTGTATCTTTAACGGCAATAGCGGCAATTAAACCTGAACAGGTCTGTAGGACTTCTGCACAACGGTTCAATAAATCAGGTGTCACTAAACATCTAGCACCGTCATGGATTAAAACCCGCTCAGCAGATTCTGGCAAAGCCTGTAAGCCATTATAAACAGACTCTTGACGTGTGAGACCCCCTTGAATTAATTGCACTGGTTGAGTCAAAGATAGACTCTCTAGGATGGACTCAAAGTGAGCAAAATCATATGTCTGTCCAATAATACCTATCCATTCTATTTTCTCTGCTGCTTGAGCAGCCCGTAAAGTCCAAGCTAAAAGAGGTTCTTCTAAAAGTCTTAAAAGCAGCTTATTGCCACTTGCGCCCATTCTCTTGCCTAAGCCAGCAGCCGGAATCAAAAGGTACATATAAAATTACTATTAAGTCAACATAATATCTAAATGATAGACCCCCCCTTAAGAGTTATTGACTACTTTAAGGGGGGGTTATGGAAAAAGAACTCTATTTGATGGAGACTTTTGCTCCAGCTGCTTCGAGTTTTTTCTTGATCTCTTCTGCGTCTTCTTTTTTGATAGCTTCTTTGACAGCTTTGGGGGTAGATTCTACTAAGTCTTTGGCTTCTTTGAGTCCTAAACCTGTAATAGTACGAACCTCTTTAAGAATAGCAATTTTCTTATCGGCGGGAACTTCTTCCAAGACGACATCAAATTCGGTTTTCTCTTCGACAACTTCAGCTACAGCAGCAGGGCCTGCAGCCATCATCATACCGCCAACAGGCGCAGCAGCACTAACTCCAAAAGCTTCTTCAATTTGTTTAACTAATTCGGAAGCTTCTAAGAGGCTGAGGGTTTTTAACTTTTCTAAGATTTCATCAGTAGCTACGGACATTTTTCTTTCTCCTTAAGTAATCAAACGAAAAACAATTTAAACGAACATTAAGCAGCAGTTTCTTCTGGTGGTTGCTGCTGGTCATCTTTTTCGGCATAAGCCTTGATTCCACGAGCAAGAGAACTTGGAACCTGATTAATACCGATGGCAATTTTAGCTGTAACAGCATTGAGGGCACCGGCAATTTGAGCCATGAGTTGCTCTTTAGACGGCAAGTCTCCGATCGCTTCTACCTGCTCTTTAGTCAGTGCGCGACCTTCCATAACTCCACCTTTTAGGGCGGTTTTCTTGCTGTCTTTTTGGAAGCTCTTATATGCCTTAATTGCTCCACCGATATCATTTTGAACTACTAACAGGGCTGATGTTCCCTTGCAGAACTCCTGCACTGGCTTCCAGCTATCATCTTCTTCTACCGCTAGGCGAAAGAAAGTATTTTTAGCAATCTTACAGTAACTGCCTGTTGGTCTTAAACGACGGCGTAAATCGGTGATTTCAGCCACCGATAAACCCTGATAGTCAATAACAAAGGCCAATTGAGACTCTTTTAGGAGTTCTTGAATCTCTGCGATGACTTCGGCTTTATTTTCCCTGGTTCTTCCCATATTCACCTCCTTTTTTTGAACCTTGTACTTGAGCTTTTGCCAAACCCAAAAACCCCTAGCGCCTTGGCCGGGGTTATCAAAGTCTTTAGAGGAGTCCCCTTTTCTAGAAGGGACTCTTTATTACTTCAACCTCGGCAGGATATTGAGCTTTTTTAAAGCACCTGCTGTCTTTGGCCTTGGCTGTTTTTGTTTTTCCGCTTTTGCTCGGAAACTTGTTTTATACCTCTAGTTTCAAGTCACGCAGTGCGTTAACATCGACTTGAATTGAGGGACCCATTGATGCCGAAACAAAAATAGTACGCCAGTAACGTCCTTTTGCTCCTGAGGGGCGGTTGCGGTCAATCGTTTCTTGTAGTGCTTTAAGATTGACTAATAAATCTTCCCCACTAAAGGAGGCTTTCCCGAACATGACATGGACAATGCCTGTACGGTCTGCCCTGAACTCTTGCTTTCCTGCTTTGAATTCAGCGATTGCTCCTGCTAGATCCATGGTTACTGTTCCTCCTTTAGGGGAGGGCATTAGACCACGGGGTCCTAATAAACGTCCTAGTTTTGCTACTTTGGGCATCATATCGGTTGTAGCTATCAGGACTTCAAAGTCTAGCATACCACCGAGTATTTCTTCAATTAGTTCTTCAGAACCAACAATTTCTGCTCCTGCTGTGTTTGCCTCTTGGACTTTTTCCCCACGGGCAATTACTGCTACTCTAACTACTTGCCCGGTTCCTTTGGGAAAGGTTACAGTGGTTCTTAATTGTTGATCTGTGTATTTGGGGTCAATACCGAGGCGAATGTGAGCTTCTGCTGTTTCGTTAAATTTGGCGGTTGCTGTTTCTTTTAACAGGTTTACTGCCTCTAGCGGTTCATATGCTCTTTCTTCTACTTTAGCCTGTGCCTCTTTAAGGCGACGGGATACTTTTTGGCTCATTTTTTCTCCTTGGGTCAATAACGAAGCTCTGCTTCTCCCCACTATGTTGAATTTTACTCGGTAACCTTAATACCCATGTTCCGGGCTGTTCCGCCAACAATTTTCATGGCTGCCTCAATGTCATTGGCATTGAGGTCGGGCATTTTTGTTTCGGCTATCTGTTTGAGTTGGGCTTGGGTGATACTTCCGGCTGTTTTTTTGTTGGGTTCGTTGGAACCGCGCTCTACTCCTGCTGCTTTACGAATTAGTACCGAAGCTGGTGGGGTCTTCAGTACAAAAGTAAAGCTACGATCTTCGTAGACTGATATTTCTACTGGTATTACCATGCCCGGCTGATCGGCGGTTCTAGCATTGTAATCTTTGCAGAAAGCCATTATGTTGACTCCATGTTGACCCAAGGCAGGTCCCACTGGAGGTGCTGGGTTGGCTTTTCCGGCGTTTAAGGCAAGTTTGACGATTGCTACTACTTTTTTGGCCATTGCTAGCTTTGTTTCTCGATTTGGTTAAATTCCAGTTCTACGGGGGTGTCTCGCCCAAATATGGACAGCAAGGCT
>CASBQB010000144.1 GCA_949127655.1 Chroococcales cyanobacterium PMM_0086
TCAGGTTCTAGACATTGAGCCAAATATTCACTAGTTGAAGTTTCAATCACTTCACCAATATGTTTAGGGTGAAGACGGTCACTGTTATATTGAGGCAGAGGAAGGAGCATAGATAATTACTTTACTTTCCTTTGGCTTTAGGATCAGCTAGTTCTACTTCTTGCACTTCTGTAAGCTTAAAGGTGACTAGTTTATCCCAGTTACCTCCTTCAAATAGTACAGCCACTTGACCGTCACTGATTCTTTGCACTATACCTTCAAAACGATAATAGGTATCATTAGGGTTATTTACTGTGACGGTTGTACCAGGTAGAATCATGGTTTTTAGTTTCATCTGTTTTGACTCTCATTATAATTGCAATTCGAGTAGATAAAAAGAAAGAGAGAGTAAAATCACTCTCTCTTTTGGTATTCTTGCTTTGTTCTTTGAGTTTTTGGCGTAGGGTAGAAAATTTCTTTTTCAGTTGTCTTGCTCTAGCTGAGCCGCCTTTTCCTTTGTCGTTGCGTCCTTGCTTTCTGGGGGACTCCCAACTTTTTAATCTTTGTTGCATAACACAGATCTAGTTTATAATTCTAATTCCTACGATAACACAAAAAAATCCCTCTGTCAAAGGAAATTATGAGCCAAAGAAAAGAAACAGATAGTATGGGTTCAATAGAAGTCCCTAATGAGCGTTATTGGGGGGCACAGACACAGAGATCCTTACTGTATTTTAATATTGGTGAAGATCTGATGCCTGTTGAGGTAATTCGCGCTTTTGGTCTCCTTAAAAAAGCTGCAGCCATTACTAATCAAGAATTAGGTAAACTGAGTCAAGAGCAAGCAGTATTAATCTCACAAGCTGCAGATGAAGTCATTAAAGGGTCACTCTCTGAACATTTTCCTCTCAAAGTTTGGCAGACAGGTAGTGGTACACAAAGCAATATGAATGTTAATGAAGTGATTGCCAATAGAGCTATTGAACTTGCTGGGGGGATCGTCGGCAGTAAAAGCCCTATTCATCCCAATGATCATGTGAATATGTCGCAGTCCTCTAATGATACCTTTCCAACAGCTATGCACATTGCTGCAGTTCTAGCGATACATGAACAACTGCTTCCCTCTGTGACTGGTTTAAAAGATGCACTTGAAGCGAAGTCCCAAGAGTTTGCAGAGATTATTAAAATTGGTCGCACTCATCTAATGGATGCGGTTCCTCTGACTTTAGGACAGGAATTTTCTGGTTACGTTTCCCAACTCTTGAAAGATCTTGGCAGGATAGAAGGTAGCTTAAGAGATCTTTATGAACTGGCTATAGGTGGTACTGCTGTTGGAACAGGACTGAACACACATCCTGATTTTGCCGAAAAAGTAGCTCAAAAAATAGCGCATTTAACCGGACTACCTTTTGTGACTGCTGACAATAAGTTTGCTGCTTTAGCCTCTCATGATGCTTTAATTATGGCTAGTGGAGCAATTAAAACTCTAGCTTGTTCACTGTTAAAAATTGCTAATGATCTGCGTTGGTTGGGTTCTGGTCCGCGTTGTGGACTAGGAGAGCTAATCTTACCAGCTAATGAGCCTGGTTCTTCTATTATGCCAGGTAAAGTCAACCCGACACAATGTGAAGCTATGACCATGGTTTGTGTGCAGGTTATTGGTAATGATACCGCCATTACTTTAGCTGGTAGTCAAGGTAATTTTGAATTAAATGTCTTTAAACCAGTGATGATTTACAATTTACTCCATTCTATACGGTTACTCAGTGATGCTTGTAACTCGTTTAGAGAACATTTGGTAGTGGGTATTCAAGCTAATTTAGAAAGAATTGAACATTTCCTAGAAAATTCTCTGATGTTGGTGACTGCCTTAAACCCCTATATCGGTTATGATCGAGCTGCTGCAGTGGCTAAAAAAGCCTATAGTCAGAACACTACCCTTAAACAAGCAGCAGTAGAATTAGGCTTTTTAACAGCAGAACAGTTTGAGGAGTGGGTTCGTCCTCAAGATATGCTTTCTCCTGGTAGTTAAAATGTTAGTGAATTACCTGCTCTCTTTAAAATAAGCCTAGTTGAGTAGATGATTGATTATGTTTTAATAAACTAGTAAAACGGGTTATTTCTGGCCAAGAGATAACTAGACTGTTATAAGCTATTACACTATTTGATATTAGAAAAAACAAATCTTACCAAATCAAAGATATTCCTGTAAGTGGCATTCTACTATCACAACTGATCAGAGGTAAACCAAGATGAAAAGCTGTAGCGGCAATCACTCTGTCAGGTAAATCAGGTACCGCAGTTCGAGGTATACTTATTAAAGCGTTGACAACTTCTGGGGTCAAATCAGCTAAGATAAAACCACTATTACCAGTTAGCAACTCAGTATATAACTGAGACTTTAGATCAGGTAAAATACGCCCTTTTTCTTGTAAATAAATTATCTCTACTAAACAAATAACGGGAATATAAATAACAATTTCACCGCGATCACACTGTTCAAAAGTTTGGTTAGCGGCAAAACTCAAGCGCGGACTATCCTCCAAATACCAAATCAAAGCATGAGTATCTGTTACTGCATTAATCATTAAATATCCTCACGAGGAAAATTAGTCCACATCTGTTGCTTTAGCTCAGCAATATCTGCATCACTGATGTTAGCACCCCGCCATAATCCCCGCAAAGATTTCCGAGGTTTATGAACAATGCTAATTAACTCTTGCTTAATATCAGGAGTTATTTTTTCAATCAGACGTACCTTATCAATGACCGAAAGTTGTTTTACTAATTCCAAAGCATCTTCTAATGTAACTACTTTTACCATATTGTTTAAATCTTAAATTTAAAACCAGAATTGGGGGGTTAGGTGAGCTAAAATAAGCCTAGTTGAGTAGATGATTGATTATGTTTTAATAAACTAGCAAGACGGGTTATTTCTGGCCAAGAGATAACTAGACTGTTATAAGCTATTGCTTCAGATGTCCAGCCTTTGCGCTCACAAAGACTATATAAGCGATAGGCTAGATCTCTTAATAGTGATGCTTGATTACCTAGTTTAGCAAGCATTTCTGCGGCTGCCATCTCTCCTTTTTCATCGAGGGTATGAATAAGATAGTGGGTAAGTTTCCAAATAGGTATCGTTTCACTTGCCTCTTTCGAGTTGATTTGCCGGGCTGAGCGTTTAATTAAACTAACTTTACCTGCTTTTGCCTCTAGTATACCCAGTTCAACCATGCCTTGAACACTGGTATTTTTAGCTTTGGAGAGGGTTTCTGCTTCTCCATATAGCCCGTCATTGAATTGGTACTGCTCAAACCAAATTAAAGCCCAACGAGTAGCCTCATCAAATTCCCCCTCTTGTTCTGTCTGACTTTTCACGTTAAGTGTTTTTTGCAAGCTTCCACCCCTCACAGAGAGCAGATAAATTTAACCAACCACGCGCCCAGAACTTGAATACCAATAGGAGTTTTCCGACGGTGTTCAAGATAGCCGCCAAGAGAAGCAACTGCTTCAACTGCTAGGGCGATTGTTAAAATAGGAGGAAGTTTTCTAGATTTGGCTTTTAAAACTTCAATCTGAACAGAGTTAAGAATAGAAACAGCAGGGGTATCTGGTTCGGTGCGGTGTAGATAAGTCACCTGTAAAAGTTCAACAGCAATGACACTGAGGAAACCTAACAGTGCCTTCATACCATCAGCCAAAGTGCCTATATTTTTCAGCTTGACAACCTGACGAGCAAAATTTTGTGATATTCTTCCACACGCCAACGGTAAGTATAGTTGCTTATTGAATAGTCAAATATAACGACCCGTTATATCTGTCCAATAAACCATTTTGAACGGTCGAACCGTCTGGGATGTCCTACCAAACAACCACTATCTCGCCCTAGGA
>CASBQB010000145.1 GCA_949127655.1 Chroococcales cyanobacterium PMM_0086
CTCAATGTTGGCTACTCTAAACCTGTCGAAATCTCTATGCCTGAAGGTATTCAGGTCGCTGTTGAAAAAAATACAGAAGTGATTATCACAGGCATCGATAAAGAAATAGTCGGCAATGTCGCTGCTAGAATTCGCGCTGTACGTCCACCTGAACCATACAAAGGTAAAGGTATTCGCTATCTTGGTGAATTTGTCAGACGTAAAGCTGGTAAAACTTCAAGTAAGAAAAAATAATTATGAAAACATCTCGCAGACAACAAGTACAACGTCGTCACAGACGCTTACGGCGCGACCTAAATGGTACCCCCGAACGACCTCGCCTATCTGTATTTCGCTCCAATCACCATATCTATGCTCAGGTCATAGATGATGTTACTCAACATACTCTAGTTTCTGCCTCTTCTCTAGAACCTGAACTTAAAACAGCATTACCAACAGGGGCAACCTGCGAAGCTTCAGCAACTATTGGAAAACTGGTCGCTGAACGTGCGCTAGCTAAAGGAATTGAAAAAGTTGTTTTTGATCGCGGTGGAAACCTCTATCACGGTAGAGTTAAAGCTTTAGCTGAAGCGGCCCGCGAAGCTGGACTGAACTTCTAGTGGAACAAATTAAGGATAAATCTATGAACAAACAACAGCGCCGCAGTGGCAATAAGAACGGTAAAGCCAAAGAAAAAGAAACAACTTGGCAAGAGCGCGTTATCCAGATCCGCCGCGTCAGTAAAGTCGTCAAAGGTGGTAAAAAACTCAGCTTCAGAGCCATTGTTGTAGTAGGCAACGAAAAAGGACAAGTTGGCGTAGGTGTAGGGAAAGCTAGTGATGTCATCGGGGCAGTTAAAAAAGGTGTCGCTGATGGTAAAAAACAACTCATTGAAATTGCTTTAACTAAGGCTAACTCCATCACCCACTTAGTAAATGGTTCTTCAGGTGGCGCTAAAGTGATCATGCGTCCTGCAGCACCTGGAACCGGCGTTATCGCAGGCGGCGCCGTTCGTACTGTGTTAGAACTAGCTGGAGTAAAAAATATTCTAGCTAAGCAACTAGGATCTAGTAGTCCTCTCAATAATGCTCGTGCTGCAGTTGATGCCTTAGAAAGTATTCGCACTTTCTCAGAAGTTGCTCAAGAGCGCGGCATATCTATAGAACAACTTTATCAATAGAAGGAAAAACCATGAAAATTCATGAATTAGCCCCGAAAGTAGGCTCGAAAACTCGCCCTCGTCGTGTAGGTCGTGGTATAGCAGCCGGACAAGGTGCAAGTTGCGGTTTTGGAATGCGTGGTCAAAAGTCTCGTTCAGGTCATAGCACCCGCCCTGGTTTTGAAGGCGGACAAATGCCACTCTATCGCCGTCTACCTAAATTAAAACACTTTCCCCTAGTTAACCATAAAGTTTTCACAGTTATCAATGTCAGCCGTCTGGCAGAACTAGAACCTCAAACTGAGGTGACTATGAAGTCTCTTTTAAAGGTAGGAATTGTCACCACTAATGATGGTCCTCTCAAAATACTAGGCAACGGTGAAATCTCTGTTGCTCTTAATGTTAAAGCAGCAGCTTTCTCTGCCAGTGCTAAAGCAAAAATAGAGGCTGCTGGTGGAACTTGGGAAGTGGTTGTTAAGTGAATGAATCAGATAGGTAGTTAATTACCTATCTGATTTTTTCGGTCTATTCTAAAGATCAGGGGTCACTTGATCAATAACTTTTAATTTACCGTCATCTTTGACCGTCCAAACATCATAACTACCTATTACATCCCCATTGGCATCAATATCTACATTGCCACTGGCACCCTGGTAATTAATCTTTTTACCCTCTTTAATTAGTTTAAGAGCCTCACAAGGATCAGTGACTTTTACTCCATCAGCAGAACTAGAGACTTCTCTGATTTTCGATTTAATTGCATCGCCCGTATTACTTTTAGCGGCTTGGGCTGCTAACATCAGCACAATGGCTGCATCCCAACTATGTGGCACATAGGCGGTAATCTCTTTATTGGTCTTCTCTTTCCAAAGTTTAGTAAAGTCCCCTAAAGCTTTCCCATTTGCCCCAGGAACGGTTCCCAATGAACCACTAATGATGGATTTGCCATCTGCGCTTTTACCTAGCTTGGATGTGAATTCTGGTGAGTATACTCCATCAGTTAACAAGAAAGTTACCCCTTTAGTCAGTCCTTGTTTATAAGCTGCTTGTAACAAGAGACTTCCTGTGTCTTCATAGAAAACCCCTAGAACAGCGTCTGGTTTACCCGCTAAAGCTGCAGCCGCTTCACTATCTAAGGTAGCCGCCTTGGGATCATAGCGTACAGGCTTATCTTTATTAATTACTGTGCCGCCTAGTTTCTCAAAAGCCTTGACAAAAGCCTGCTCAAAACCTACTCCATAATCATTATTAATAACCACTGTCGCTACCTTCTTGAACCCTTTTTTCTTAGCTAAAACCGCTAAAGCCGCAGCCTGATAAGTGTCAGGTGGCGCTGTCCGTGCCCAATAACCCTTCAGTTCTCCTTTTTTGGCTCTCTCAGTAAAGACAGGACTAGTACTACCTGGTGAAATCAGCATCACCTTATTACGGATCGCAATATCTAAAGCGGCACCAGAAACACTACTAGCAAATGAACCGATCACCCCCTGCACTTTATTCACTTCGGTTAGTTTAGTCATGGCCGAAGCGCCTGAAGTAGGATCTGTCCCATCATCTTCATTGACTAAGGTAACAGGTTGACCGTTGATTCCACCGCAAGCATTAACAGTGTCGACCGCTAGTTTGACTGCCAGGGGCAAATTTTGACCAATAGTCGAAAGATCCCCTGTCACGGGTAATAATGACCCCAGTTTTAGTCCTTGACTATCTCCTTGCCCTCCTGTTGTGGCTGTAGGGGTAGAAGTAGGAGATGGGGTATTATTCTGACAGGCTATGAGTAAATTATTACTCAGTAAGGTGCTTAAGGCTACTGTCAGCGTTAAACGAGATCTATTCAACATAAGGGTTACTTTATTCGCACATAAACTATTGCAATTTTAAACTTACAATAGTTAGTGCTCATTATGCAGTCTCAATTCTTATCTTCTCGATAACCCAACTCTGCCAAAAGTAGCCTAGACTGTCTCCATTTAGGTTCTACTTTAACAAAGAGTTCTAAATAGACATCTCCAGCGATCAGCTTTTGAATCTGTTCTCTAGCAGCTTGTCCAATATTTTTGAGCATACTGCCTTTAGCGCCAATGATAATACCCTTTTGAGAGTCCCTTTCTACATTAATCGCAGCCATAACACGGGTAATTTTAGGAGTCTCTTCAACCAGTTCTATCTGTACAGCCACTGAATGCGGGACTTCTTGTTGAGTTAAATGTAAGATTTGTTCTCGGATCAGTTCTCCCATAATGAAGCGTTCGGGTTGATCTGTAACTAAATCAGGTGGATAGTAATAAGGACCTGGTTCTAGAGCGTTTATTAGTTGATCTTGTAGTTGCTCCATTCCTGTGCCTTCTAAAGCCGAAAATTTTATAGTAGGCCAATTATGCGCCTGTGCTAAAACATCGTAAGTCTGATCAATACTGGGGTAGGGTTGTTGATCTGCTTTATTGAGTCCTAGAATAACTGGGGTAGAAGTTTTCTCTAAAAGTTCCACTATGTAGCGGTCACCGCCTCCTGCTTCTACAGAACAATCTACAACAAACAGAACAAGATCGACTACTTGTATAGCTGTGATCGCATTTTTGACCAGAATTTTCCCTAGTTGATGATGGGGTTTATGTATTCCAGGAGTATCAACAAAGATAATTTGTGCCTTCTCGGTAGTCAGAATACCCCTTAAACGATTGCGAGTAGTCTGAGCAACAGGTGAAGTAATCGCAATTTTTTGACCCACTAGATAGTTCATCAAGGTGGATTTTCCTACATTGGGACGACCAATAATAGCCACAAAGCCCGATCTAAAGTCGGCTGTTGCTGTAGGTATTGTTCCGGTAAATATTTCATTCATCTATTTATCTTTATATTAAGTATCATAAGTCCGTCACCTCAACCGCTCTTCCCAAGAGAAAAGGGTTTTTTAAGAAAAATTGGGCTAAGAGTTTCATTGTATCTAAAAAGAGTAAAGACCACCCTTTTAATGGAGTGGTCACTGATTAAAATTCCAAGCAGAAAAGATTAATCAAAACCCAACAGGTCAAAAATTTCCCGATCTTTAAGAGGTTCTGCAGAAAGTGGCTTGACGTTTTCCATAAGTGACTTAGCTAAGTTAATATACTCTTGCTGCACTATATCGACATCGGGGGCAGATTCCATTTCAAAAATGGTGCATTTTTTGAGACGACTACGGCGGATGGCATCCACATCACGGAAATGAGCTAAAGTTTTAAGTCCTACACGATCATTAAATTTATCGATTTGATCGGTATCTGCGCTTCTATTAGCGATGATGCCACCTAAACGCACTTTATAGTTCTTAGCTTTAGATTGGATCGCAGCTACGATCCGGTTCATAGCAAAGATGGAGTCAAAATCATTAGCTGTGACAATCAGACAATAGTGAGCGTGTTGCAGAGGGGCTGCAAAACCACCACAGACCACATCTCCTAGTACATCAAAGATCACCACATCAGTATCTTCTAGTAAATGGTGCTCCTTGAGGAGTTTTACTGTTTGTCCAGTAACATAACCACCACATCCAGTTCCTGCAGGTGGGCCACCCGCTTCGATACACATTACACCGTTATAGCCTTCAAAAACAAAGTCTTCGGGCTTTAGTTCCTCTGTATGAAAATCAACGGTTTCAAGGATATCAATCACCGTTGGGATCATCTTTTTAGTGAGGGTAAACGTGCTGTCATGCTTGGGATCACAGCCGATCTGGAGCACCCGCTTACCGAGTCTAGAGAAAGCTGCAGAGAGGTTAGATGATGTTGTAGACTTACCGATCCCTCCTTTACCATATACGGCAATTACTAAAGCTCCGTCAATGTTCATGCTGGGGTCTTGGAAAACCTGAAGACTGCCTTCGCCATCTTCGCCTTTAACTAGTGGGGGACGTACACTTGAAATGACCATTGAGAACTCCTAGAAAATAAACTAATTTTGTACTGAAATAGCCTTAGCGACCGATTTTTGCTTTGGCTTCGTAGAGGGTCTCTACGGTGATGGAATTGATCCCCTGTTCGCGCGCGAATTGTTCTGTATTGCGCTTGACTTTTCCCCTGACAAAAAAAGGTATTTTGCGCAATTCTGCTTCACCATCGGTACTCCAGGTTAGACCTTGCTCGGTTGAGGGGGTACTCATAACAGCAGTTATGTTCTCTGTTGGTGACTTACTCGGTTCCGTGACACTTGTTGCAGTGTGCAGATGACTCATATGTCCTTGCGAAAACTCAAAGTCCTCGCGGAACATACCGATCAAGTGCTCTTCTAGACCCATCATCAAGGGATGTACCCAGTTGTCAAAAATGACATTAGCGCCTTCCCAACCCATTTGGGGTGAGTAACGCGCGGGTACATCCTGAACATGGATCGGCGTTGAAATCACGGCACAAGGGATGCCCAGACGTTTAGCAATGTGACGTTCCATCTGGGTACCTAGCACTAGTTCTGGTGCGGCTTCAGCCACCTTAGCTTCTACCGCCAGATAATCATCACTGATCACCGCTTCCAACCCGTGGGCCTTGGCCGCTTCTCTGACTTCTCTAGCAAATTCGCGGCTGTAAGTACCCAGACCGACCAGGGTGAACCCTAGCTCCTCTGTTGCTATACGGGCTGCAGCTAGGGCATGAGTCGCGTCACCGAAGATAAATACACGCTTACCAGTTAGGTAAGTAGAGTCAACAGAGCGTGAGTACCAGGGCAACCGTGAAGCAGTGGCTTCTGTAGTTGAGGTAATCCTGCCCGTATTCCACATACCCAGGGTGTCAGCTTGGGAACGCTCTAGAGCTTCTGTTACATCAATACCTGCTACCCGACCCACCTCGGTGATAAAATCACGGGTTGCGCCTACCCCAATTGGTACAGTACGTACTGTTGCTTGTCCGAAGCTACGGTTGAGCCATGTGCAGGTGGTCAGGGCGATTTCTGGATAAAGACAAATATTGAAATCTGCTTCAGGTATGCGCAGAATATCTTCTGGTGTCGCGCCCATTGGGGCTACTACATTGACATCAACGCCTATCCCTGACAGGAGTTTAATCACTTCCCGAATGTCATCTCGGCAACGAAAACCTAGGGCTGTTGGACCTATTAGGTTAGCCTTTGGTCTTTTGCTAGTACGTTCTGAACGTGATGTACCAGGTGTAGGAACTTGGGGTAACAATAAAGTACGTACTAAATGATAGAGAGTCTCACTCGCGCCCCAGTTTTCTTTTTTAGAGTAGGCTGGCAGATCCAAACTGACCACCGGAATTGGCAGGTTCATACTTTTAGCTAAAGAGCCGGGTTGGTCTTGGATCAGTTCTGCGGTACAACTCTCCCCGACTAGCATGGCTTGGGGTTTAAACCTCTCATAAGCCTCTCTGACTGCTGTTTTAACCAGTTGAGCGGTATCTCCCCCTAAATCACGGGCTTGGAAGGTAGTGTAAGTGACTGGTGGTCTTTTATCCCGACGCTCAATCATCGTAAATAGCAAATCTGCATATGTATCACCCTGAGGGGCATGAAGCACATAATGCACTCCTTCCATTGAGGTAGCAATGCGCATCGCCCCGACATGGGGAGGTCCTTCATAGGTCCATAGGGTCAATTCCATAGTTGATCTTCCTTTTTTTAAAGTCTTTTTTATAGTTAAACTGAGAGTCGTTTGCGTCTTTCTAATGGACGAGCAAATAGTTCTGCTAGGTCAGATGCTTGGTCGTATCCCTGAATTGGTGAGAAGACTAGTTCTATTGACCACTTGGTAGTCATTCCTTCTGCTTCTAGGGGGTTGGCTAGTCCTAATCCACAAATGGTCATATCTGGTCTTGCTAAACGGCAGCGATCAAGTTGACGTTCTACGTCCTGCCCTTCAGATAGAAATGTGCCTGCAGGTAGAAGCCCAAGTTCACTCTCAATAAGCAGCTTATCAATGTAGGGGGTTCCTACTTCCACTAGTTCCATGCCACATTCCCGCGCTAAAAACCTCGCTAAGGGGATTTCTAACTGAGAGTCTGGAAAGAGAAATAACTTACGACCAGCTAGGGCACTGCGATACCGCTCTAAGCCAATTTTCGCTCTAGCTGCTGCTGGCCCTATCACCTTCTGAAAATGCTCTTTGTCTATATTCCAGGCTTTAGCTGCCTTTTCTAGCCAAACAGTAGTCCCCTCTACCCCTAAAGGATAAGGTGAAGGTAGCAAGGTCGCCCCACGTCCAATCAAAGCCCTCACAGTTTCTCCCAGGAAAGGCTGAGCTAATAATATTTTTGTCCCAGTACCAACGGGTGGCAGATTTGCTGCTCTTCGTGGAGGGAAGAAATAGACAGGACCGATGCCCAACTGATCGAATAGACGCTTAAACTGGTCTTCTACTACATCAGCTAAGCTTCCTACTACCATTAAGCTTGGTTCTGCACCACCGGAGGGCAGTACTGGCACCATTGAGCCTAGACAGGCATCCTCGCCTTGTGTGAAGGTGGTTTCAATGCCGCTACCTGAATAATTGAGTATGCGCACTTTGGGGAAAAAACGCTGGTTAAGTCGTTCTGCAGCCTTAGAGAGGTCGAGTTTAATTACTTCAGATGGACAAGAGCCTACTAAAAAGAGGGTTCCGATATCTGGGCGGCGGTTTAGTAATTGGTCAACGACCCGATCTAATTCTTCATTTGCATCTGCGAGTCCAGCTAAATCTCTTTCTCCTAGTATAGCAGTACCAAATCTTGGCTCAGCGAAAATCATTACCCCTGCTGCAGACTGAATTAGATGGGCGCAGGTACGAGAACCCACCACCAGGAAAAAAGCGTCTTGCATTTTTCGGTGCAGCCAGACGATACCCGTCAGCCCACAAAATACCTCCCGTTGCCCCCTCTCTTTGAGAACGGGTACTTCGGTGACGGGGATATCAGTGCATGATTCTAGAGCCATAGGAGATGTCCTTTTTTGGTGATCGAGATATAGGCCTTAATTTCAACAATCTAGCGTCTATTAGCCTAAATCCAACAAGTATTTTACAACCTGTAATGTTCAAGCAGTTTTTGTCCGATAAAAAGCTTCTAATCCTCTAACACAGGTGGTATCTTCAAAAATAAGATGCTCACTGTCTCTTATTTTTTCTCTGATTTGACTGCGCCATTGGCTATCTAACCCCAGTCTCACAGCTATCTCAATATACTCTCTCTCATTGATCGCTATGGTTTCTTCAATACCTAGACGTTTTAAAAGAGCATAAGCTTGGCGGCCACGCATGAATTCACCTGGAGAGGTCACAATGGGTAAATAACAGGAGATTGCATCAAGACTAGTAATGCCTCCTGACCAGGCAAAACTATCTAAAAAAATATCAGAGAGTTGATTTAGTTGTAGGTATTGCTCATACTTTAATAGAGGAGAAAACTGACAATATTCTGGCCAATTTAAGCCATACTCAGTAAATACTTTCTCTAATCTCTTTTGAAATCTGCTAGTAACTCCTTGTCCATAATGACAGAAAAAGACAAAATGAGAGTTATAAACCTGTCTAGCAATTTCTGCAAAAAGATAATCATATTGGGGTAGATATTTCCATAAAGACTGACAACAGAGATAGATCACCTTATCTTGAGGAAGATTAAAATCTGCACTTGTCATTTTTTGTTCTGGTCTAATAGGTTTACTCAAGACCATCCCTAAGTTAGGTAAGCGTACTAACTCTTCTCTATAATGTTCTTGAGCATTATCTGGCTCCATTAAATCAGGGGATAAGTAATAGTCTATTGTTGGTAATCCTGAAGTTACTGGATGTCCCCATCCCATACATTGAATAGGTGCTAATTTTAATCCTCCTAATTGTAAAGTTTTTGGGTGCATTCCTAAGTCTAAAAAGACTAGAATATCTAGCTGATCAGCTAAAATCTGTCTAGCTATTCCTTCTAAGTCTTGGGGGATGTGATGAAAAGTGTCACAATATGTTTTATATTCTTCTGTAGTGCTATCTTGATAAGATTCTGTATAGTAGCCATATATTTTAAATTTCTCTCGATCATGGTGTTTTAACCAACCTAGAGAATATTTAGTGATAGCGTGTTTATAAATATAAGCTGATATATAGCCTACTTTTATTCTTTCACTTACTGCCAAATTTACAAGCTTTTGACTCCATTGAGGATAGTTAGCTTGCATAATACGACAAATTAATTCTCCATAACTTTTTTGCAGTTCTAAATCATTCCTACCCTGGTAAGCTAAGAAAAAGTTAGTATGATGACTTAGGGCATCTTTAGCGGCTTTTTTTTCTTCTGCTGTCTCTAAAGAAACTTGGGTAATTAGTCTCTCTAATTCTTTAGTAAAACGATTTCTATATATGTCAATCTCTTCGGTACTTTGATAGATTAAGGGCAGTAATCTCTGTGCTTCAAACTGCAAATCTAAATTATTTGGATTATTACTTATAGCCCGTTCTGCAGCTTTTATTGCCCCCTCTATATCTCCTACATTCTTTTGCAGATTGAGTATTAAAGCAAAATTAAGGCTGAAATCTTGAGGATATTTAATAAGTCCAGCTTCGTAGATTTCATTAGCTTTCTCTTCTTTTTGTGTTTTTTCATAGCCTTCACCTAACCGATAGTATACATAACTATCTGCTTCGCCTAATTCTAATAATATTGCATAATTGCTAATAGCTTTACAGTATATTTTCTTCTCATAAAAATAGTCCCCCCTATACTTAATAGACTTATTAGGAAATTTGAGAAGTTCTTCAGCTAATTTAAAGTTTTCTGTAATTTCTCTTCTTTCTGGAGTTATCGCCTGTGCCCTTTGATAAAGTTTTATTGCTTCATCTATATCTCCTTTGACCAATAAAGTATTACCTAAATTAATTAGAATACTAACAAAATTAGGTGCTATTTTTTGGCCTTGTCTATATATTTCTTCTGCTTCTTCTACCTGTCCTATCCGATAATAAAGACTGCCTAACTGATTATATACTTCGCTTAAGTTACTTTGAACTTCTAAGCTATTGCGATATGCTTGAACAGCAAAATCTAACTGTTTTAATTTCTCAAAGACTAGACCTAATTGATAATGGTAGATCCCTTGTTTAAAATCTTGCTCAATAGCTTTGATAAACATCCTCAAAGCTTCCTGTAACTGATGATTTTGACTATATAAAAGACCTAATCTAAACCAAGAATCACCTAGTTTTGGATTTAAATTGATTGCTTGACAGTAAGATTCTTGCGCTTGGGTTATTTCACCATTTTGGTGATATTCTTCTGCTTGTTGATATAGAGACTCAATAATTTCTTCTTCAAAATGAGAGAGTTTATCTAAAAGACTATTTTGGTAGAATTTTTCCTGAATTTCTAGGTAGTTTAAAGAGCTTGTCTTGTTAGTATCCCAACTGAGGATGTAGTAAAATATCTCTGAATTGGACTGCTCTAAATTAGCTTCAGGATTGAGTAAAAGAAAGTCACCTAGAGCTTGTTTGACACTACTATGATATATATCAGTTATGATAATAACAGCCTGGTCAGCTAGAAAAGGTCTAATTAACTGTAACCGAAGAAGTTGTAGACGATAATTAGAGCAACCCTGACAACAGTAAAGCCCTATTTTAATCTCAGCCCGATAATCTCTTAACTCTGTAAAAAACTCGCTACTCGACTGTTGAAAAAAGTTGACTTGCTCTTCTAGTCCAAATTGAGCTAAGCTAGCCAATAGAGTATCTAAATCAGTATTGACATTCGGTTCAATGAGATAAGCTAAGATTTGAGGATGATTAACTAATGCTCCAACCAAGTAATCTCCTCCTTTTGAACCTATCTGACAGTAAATTTCATCTTCATCTAGGCATTCTGTTGCCCAATTTAAAAGGTGTAAAAACTCTCTAGCAGTTGAGAAACCAGAAAATAAGTCATTCTCTAACTCTAGATCCGATAAACTTTCTAAAAAAGTGAGAAGATTCATATCTCATTACGCAGAATCAGTTCACGTCTAAAGTTATCCAAAGCAGAACAACTACTTAGATAACGGATACTTGAGCGATCTCTCTTATTGCCTAATTTCAATTCCAAACTGTTTAAAATTCCATCAGGTCCAGCAATACCAATATAAACTAATCCTACTGGCTTAATAGCAGTACCACCATCAGGGCCAGCGATGCCCGTGATACCAATCCCCCAAGTAGTACTTAACTTTTGAGATATTCCTTTAGCCATTTCTAGAGCAACTTGAGGACTGACAGCGCCATATTGCTCTAGAGTATCTGGGTTGACCCCTAATAGGTTAATTTTGACCTGATTACTATAGGCAATCACTCCTCCTTGAAAATAGGCTGAACTACCTGGTGTTGCGGTAATCATCTCACCTAGTCCTCCTCCTGTACAAGATTCAGCCACAGAGAGGGTTTCGCCTGCTTGAGAGAGTAAAGCACCTACTACCGAAGCGAGAGTATCCTGATCAGCGCCAAAATAATCTAGTCCAGCAATCTCTTTAATTTGTTGGGCTACAGGTTGAATAATTTTCTGAGCCTCATGCCCAGAATTTGCTCTAGCACAGACTCTTAAACGAACTTCCCCTTTAGAAGCATAAGGAGCGACAGTCGGATTAGTCAAGTCTAAAAAACTCTCTACCTTGGTAGCTAAAGCAGACTCACTAATACCCCGAAACCGGAGGGTATGACTATAAATAACTTCTCTTCCCCAACCTAGCTCTTTTAAATATGGTACCGCTGTTCCCTGCCACATAGAAGACATTTCCGAAGGAACACCAGGAAAAGTCAACAATAGTAAATTATTCCTAGGCTGCCAAATCATACCTGGTGCTGTTCCAGTTGGGTTAGGAAGGACTTGCGCTCCTACGGGTAAAAAAGCCTGTTGAAGGTTATTAGCGGTCATCTTCATCCCTCTAGCTGCGAATTTTTGCTCAATGTCCGCTCTAATTTCCCTATTTTCTACTAAAGGGGTTTGAAAATAATCAGCAATTGTTTTTGTGGTTAAATCGTCTGGGGTTGGACCTAAGCCTCCTGTAAAAATGAGAATAGAAGCTCCTCTGTTAATAGCAATTTCGATAACCTGCTTAATGCGTTCTGGATTATCCCCTACTACACTCTGATGGTAGTGAGGAATACCTAAATCAGCTAGTTCTTGAGCTAGATATTGAACATTAGTATTAAGTATCTCTCCTAAAAGTAACTCGGTTCCTACACAGATAAGTTCAGCAGTCATTTTTCATCCTCACCCTGTAGATTTAGTACTCCAAACCTGCCAGCCCACATAAATAAGTATTACAGTAGAGGCGATAGCAAAGCCCCAACCACTGGGAATGTTAGAAAATCCCAGTGCTAAACCACCAACCCAGAGGGTCAGTGCATAAATAAACAAGACAGTCATGCGCTGAGAAACGCCTGCTTTAAGAAGACGATGATGTAGGTGGCGCTTATCAGCTAAAAAAGGAGAGCGTCCTTGACTTAAACGTGAAACAATCACGACAGACATATCAATAATCGGTACAGCTAAGATCAGGTAAGGCAATAAAACTGCTGTGACAGCTAAACTTTTGACTAAACCAATTGCGCCTACCCCGGCTAAAGTAAAGCCTATAAAATAAGCTCCTCCATCTCCCATAAAGATTTGAGCAGGATTAAAGTTGTAGCGTAAAAAGCCTAAAGCA
This sequence comes from Chroococcales cyanobacterium PMM_0086, assembly GCA_949127655.1. Taxonomy (GTDB): domain Bacteria; phylum Cyanobacteriota; class Cyanobacteriia; order Cyanobacteriales; family Microcystaceae; genus CAISPN01. The sequence continues at coordinate 12,761 of CASBQB010000145.1, forward strand.
CCACCAGCTAAAGCTGCAGCAATTAAAGCTGCTCCTGGTTGTTCCATAAAAAGAGTGACAATCAACATCATTACTGCTGAAATTCCAGCTACTCCTGCAGCTAGTCCATCCACACCATCAATCCAATTAATAGCATTAGCCATACCTACTAGCCAAACAATTGTAATAGGTAGACTAAGCCAACCCAAGTCAAAGAGTCCGCCTATAAAAGGTAAGGAGAGAAAATCGATTCTGACTCCCCAATACCAAGCCATACTAGAAACTAGGGTTTGTAACAAAAGACGAGAAGCGGGTGAGAGACTAAACAAGTCATCAGCTAAGCCAATGAAGAAGAAGAAAACTGCGCCAATAAAGACTCCCCAAACTTCCCATTCTTTGGCATATGGTGGGATTCCGAATGCCCCTAACTTCCAGACTAATATTAGGGCAGCTATAAAACCGATGAAGATAGCCACCCCTCCCAGTCTGACCATAGGGCGCTTGTGAATTTTACGTTCATTTGGTTGGTCTACATATCCTGTCAAGTGACCAATGCGGTTGACGATCGGAGTAAAGATCAAAACAACTACTAGGGAGGTCACAAAAGCCACTAAATAAAATAACTCGCCAGACATGAGAGGGGGGGTATTAAGAGGATTAAGCGATCGCCATTGCTGGTGTCTTCAGATGAGAGTACAGAGGAAAACTATCACAAAGACTTGCTACACGTTGAAGACATTCCCTTTCAATTACAGCATCTTCAGGGTTTAAAAGACGATCTGCAATAATATTAGCAATTTCTACAAATTCTGGAACTCCTAAACCTCTTGTTGTCATCGCTGGTGAACCTAAACGTAGGCCACTAGTAACAAAGGGAGATTCTGGATCAAAAGGTACAGTATTTTTATTGGCCGTAATATTGATTTGACTGACCAATTGATCGGCTAATTTCCCTGTCATAGAGATAGAGCGTAAATCCACTAGTAATAGATGGTTATCTGTGCCACCAGAAACAATTTTCAAACCCCGTGCAGTCAATTGACTAGCTAACGACTGTGCATTAGCAATCACAGCCCCAGAATAGGCTTTAAATTGGGGACTTTGCGCCTCTCCAAAGGCTACTGCTTTGGCTGCGATCACCTGTTCTAGTGGACCACCCTGACTACCCGGAAAGACTGCCTTATCAAATTTTTTGCCTAATTCAACATCACGAGTTAGAATTAAACCCCCGCGAGGACCTCTGAGAGTCTTATGGGTAGTTGTTGTGACTACATCGCAGTGAGGTACAGGGTTAGGATGATGACCACTAGCCACTAAACCTGCAATATGAGCCATATCAGCCATCAAATAGGCTCCTACTTCATCAGCAATAGCCCTGAACTGGGCAAAATCGATGATTCTGGGGTAGGCCGAATAGCCACAAATTAGCAGTTTAGGACGATTTTTAAGAGCAATGGCGCGAATTTGCTCATAGTCTAAAACTTCAGTTTCGGGAGAGACTCCATAGTGAACAGCTTTGAACCATTTACCAGAGACATTTACAGGTGAACCATGTGTTAAATGTCCGCCATGTGAGAGATCCATTCCCATAATGGTATCTCCTGGTTCTAGTAAGCTCAAAAAGACGGCAAAGTTAGCTTGCGCACCTGAATGAGGTTGGACATTGGCTGCAGATGCTCCAAATAAGCTTTTTGCTCTGTCAATGGCTAACTGTTCAACTTGATCAATATACTCACAGCCACCATAGTAACGTTTACCGGGTAGCCCTTCAGCATATTTATTAGTCAACACAGAACCTTGTGCTGCCATTACTGCAGCTGAGGTAAAGTTTTCACTGGCAATCAATTCTAGATGATCCCTTTGTCTTTGCAGTTCTCGCTGTATAATTTCGGCAACAGCGGGATCTGATTGTGCTAACAGGTCTAAATGATTTTCACTCATCGGTAATTACTTCCTATGATGCTAATTTGTATGTTTACTTCTTATTATTGCCACATCTGTGATATCCAATGGAAATCCTCTCTCTAAGTAATGGTCATGGTGAAGATATTATCGCTGTCCGTATTTTAGAACAAATAAAGAAATATCCAGCGGCCCCTAAAATTTTCGCACTTCCTCTCGTTGGAGAAGGTCATGCTTACCAATTAGCTAATATTCCCATTCTCGGACCTGTGCAAAAAATGCCTTCTGGCGGCTTTATCTACATGGACGGGAAGCAACTCTGGAGGGATCTCCGCGGTGGCCTTTTAGGGTTAACTTTAGCTCAATATCGGGTTATTTCTGACTATTCTAAAGGAGGAGGACATATTTTAGCGGTAGGCGATCTAGTCCCTCTACTCTTTGCTTGGTTAAGTGGCGCTAACTATGCCTTTGTCGGGACTGCTAAATCAGAATACTATCTTCGAGATGAAACAGGTTGGTTACCTCAAACTAGCTCTACTGAGCGTCTTTTAGGTGGGGTCTATCTACCCTGGGAACGCTCTCTAATGCTCAATAAACGCTGTTTAGCTGTGTTTCCTCGTGATCATCTAACTACGACAATCTTACAAGAATCTAAAATTCCTGCCCATGATTTTGGTAACCCAATGATGGATGGACTAGAAAAATATCCCCTTGCTGAGACTTTAACCATTCTTTTACTGCCTGGATCGCGTTCCCCTGAAGCTGAAGGTAACTGGATCTTGATTTTAGAAGCAGTTAAGGAGATTATTTCTACTTTTACTGATCTGCCAATCACTTTCTTAGCTGCCATTACACCTGCTTTAGATCCTCAAGCTTTCAGACAGTCTCTTTTAAATAACCAATGGCTTCCTCAACCTTTAGAATGTCCCTGGAGTCCCGATCCCCTAGCACTTAGATATACTTTTAAACAGGCTGAATTGTTTTTAACTCAAGATTCTTATAACTACTCTCTTGCTGTCTCTAACCTAGCTATAGCGATGGCTGGAACAGCAACAGAACAGTTTGTCGGACTGGGTAAACCTGTCATCACTATCCCAGGTTCTGGACCTCAGTTTACTTATGCTTTTGCTGAAGCTCAAACTCGTCTTTTAGGTTCTTCTGCTATTTTAGTCAAACAACCTGATCAAGTACCTGAAGTTGTGCAAAACCTCTTAAATAATCCCGCTCTTTGCCTAGCTATTGCTGAAAATGGTACTCGTCGTTTAGGAAGTCCTGGATCGGCTAAAAAAATAGCTGACTATCTTCTAAGTTCATTCCCTGAAATAAGTTAGGCTTTTGATAGAGCGCTTGAATTATTTATCTATGCCTAATCTCAACCTTAAACCAACCCACAAACCCGTTAGAACCTATTATGAAGCCTTAGAACAGTATGCTAGATTGGGGGTTGTACATGAAACTGCAGTTAAACTAGCCTTTCATCAATTACTAGAGTCTTGCGGTCGGCAATTTAACTGGACGCTTGTATCAGAGTGGGCATATAAGCGACCCCAGAAACAGCCCATTAGAATTGATGGAGCCTTAGTAGATGACTATAACTTAGCCCGTGCTTATTGGGAAGCTAAAGATAGTAAAGATGATTTACCAAAAGCGATTCAAAAAAAGTTTGCCGACGGCTATCCTAAAGACAACATTATTTTTCAACAACCAGATCGCGCTATCCTCTATCAAGATGGCAAGTCGGTCATGGATCAAGACATCACTCAACCACAGTCCTTGGTGGATGTAGTGCGCCAGTTTTTTGAATATCGACCACCTGCTATTGAACAATGGGAAAGGGCTGCTAAAGAGTTTGGCGAACGGGTTAAAGACCACGCTACAGAGTTATTAAACCTGATCCGAGAACAGGAGAACAAAAATACCAAGTTCATTGATGCTTTTAATACCTTCTTAGCATTATGTCAGCAGTCAATTAACCCTAATTTAGCTAAATCTGCTGTTGAGGAAATGCTCATTCAGCACTTATTAACAGAACGTATTTTCCGCAGTGTCTTTAATAATCCTGATTTTGCTCAAAGAAATATCATTGCCGTAGAAATTGAGAAGGTAATTAATGCCCTTACTTCTAAATCTTTCAGTCGTACCCATTTTTTGAGCAGTTTAGATAGGTTCTATGGTGCCATTGAAGAAACCGCAGCCACCCTTGATGATTTCTCTCAAAAACAAGACTTTCTCAATAGAGTCTATGAGCGTTTTTTTCAGGGATTTTCGCTCAAGGTTGCTGATACTCATGGTATTGTTTATACTCCTCAACCGATTGTCAATTTTATGGTTAAAAGTGTTGAGGATATCTTACAAAGAGAGTTCGGTAAATCTTTAGTAGATCAAGGTGTACATATTCTTGACCCCTTTGTCGGAACAGGAAATTTTATAATTAGAGTAATGCGAGAAATCGCCTCTATTCAGAAATCAGCATTACCTTATAAGTTTCAGCATGAATTACATTGTAATGAAGTGATGCTGTTACCTTATTATATTGCTTCTATGAATATTGAGCATGAATATTTTGAGCAAACGGGAGATTATCTACCCTTTGAAGGTCTTTGTTTAGTTGATACTTTTGAAGATATCTCGATTCAACAGCTTGACATTTTTAGTCCCGAAAATATGAAGCGGGTTCAACAACAGAGACAGTCAGATATTTTTGTAATTATTGGAAATCCTCCTTATAATGCTGCACAATTAAATGAAAATGACAATAATAAAAATCGCAAGTATAGACGTTCTGATAGACAAGGAATAGATGACCGTGTTTCAGATACTTATGCTAAAGATTCATCAGCCAGTTTATTAATTAAGTTGAGCGATCCTTATGTTAAAGCAATTCGCTGGGCAAGTGATCGGATTAAAGATGAAGGTATTATAGCGTTAGTTACAAATAATAGTTTTATTAATGAATTATCCTTTGATGGAATGAGAGAACATCTGCAATCAGATTTCAATCGTATTTATTGTTTAAATCTTAAAGGAAATATTAGAAAAGATTCGATGCTTGATGGGGTACCTTTAGGAGAAAAGCATACTGTTTTTGGCTTGGCTGCAATGGTGGGTATATCTATCACCTTTTTTATCAAAAAAAACAAATCATCTGAACATAAAATATTCTATTCAGAAGTAAAGTTTCGTTCAACTAGAAAAGAAAAGTTTGAGTTTTTAGATAAAAGTGAAACAGCCTATAAAATAGTATGGGAAGAAATATATCCAGATACTAAAAATAATTGGTTGACCAAAGAGTATCGAAGTGAATTTGATGAATTTATAGCCATTGCTTCTAAAGAGAAAAAAGCTTTAGATAGAGAATTAGATGTTGTAAAAGATGTAATTTTTCACAAGTATTCTCTAGGAATATCAACTAATAGAGATAATTGGTTATACGCAGAAAATATAGAAGACTTGAAAGTAAAAGTAAAACTTTTCTGCGAAACATATAATACTGAACTTGAGAGGTGGAAAAGAGCAAATAGACCAGAAAATGTGCTTAATTTTGTAACCACTGATGATAAGAAGGTAAAATGGTCTTCTCTTCTGGTTGATAAGTTTAAGCGTGGTAAATATGCTGAATTTGATGAATCAAAGATTAGATATTCACAGTATCGACCTTTTACTAAAAAATTTATATACTTTGATAATCTCTTAATCGATGCGCCTACCCTTCAAAGATTTTTCTTTCCAACAACTGAATCAGAAAATGAAAACTATGTTATTTCTTTAACAGGTCCTGGATCAGAGAAGCCTTTTATGGCTCTTACAAGCAATAATATTTCAGATTTACATCTAGTTGGTGCGGGTTGCACTACTCAATGTTTCCCTTTCTATACTTATGCTCAAGACGGAACCAATCGTAAAGAAAATATCACAGATTGGGCATTAAAACAGTTTCAATCTCATTACCAAGATACCACTATTACTAAATGGGATATCTTCTATTATACTTACGCCCTTCTCCATCATCCTCACTACAGGGAACGCTACGCAGCTAACCTGAAAAGAGAACTACCTCGCATTCCCTTTGCCCCTATTTTTAGACCCTTTGTTGATGCAGGTAAAAGACTATCAGAAATTCACACTAATTACGAAGAACAACCCGAATACCCTCTCAAACACCAAGAAAATAAAGACCTACCTATTGATTGGTATGTTGAGAAAATGCGCCTCAACAAAGATAAAACCCAGTTGACATACAATGACTTCCTGACCCTCATTGGTATTCCCCCAGAGGTGTTTGAATATCGTCTGGGTAACCGTTCTGCACTTGAGTGGATTATCGAGCAATATCAAGTAAGTACCGATAAACGTAGCGGGATCACCAATGATCCTAACCGTTTAGATGATGAGCAGTATATCTTGCAACTTATTAAAAAGGTGATTACCGTTAGTTTAGAAACCGTTAAGATTGTCCAAAGTTTAGCAGATTTAGAATTGCCAAATTGAGTAAGTTTTCCAATATATAGCCTGTTCTAAATGATTCGTGAATATAAAACATAAGTATCTGTTCCTTGTGGGACAGGCATCTTGCCCGTTTTAATGTACTCTTATAGGCACAAATACATAATTAAAATAGGATTGCTATATCTTAGTTAATGTATGGGTACTCATCGTCTAGGAAGTCCTGGGTCTGCTAAAAGGATAGCTGACTTTCTGATGGAACAATCTATGGTTAATATGTATTAAAAATTAATTGAGCAAAAGGATCATAAAAAGTAACTTTTGTCAAGGATTAGTAAAAAGTATTTGCCTAGGGCAAGAAATCCCCTAGAATAAAGTTAATTCTGTTCAGAATCTAACCTACAGAAAGCCGCATATTTTTTACTCCTTTGTTAATTAAAGATGACAGCAACCCTTAAAACTCCTACGAAAACTCGTCGTCTGGTTTTTCCATTTACGGCGATTGTTGGGCAAGAAGAAATGAAATTAGCCCTTTTATTAAATGTCATCGATCCTAAAATTGGTGGGGTGATGATTATGGGGGATCGTGGTACAGGAAAGTCCACCACAATCCGCGCTTTAGCTGACCTCCTGCCAGAAATTGAAGTGGTTGCTGATGATCCTTTTAATTCTCATCCAACTGATCCAGAATTAATGAGTGATGCTATTAAAGAACGTTTTGAAGAACAGTCATCACTTCCTATCACTCACAAAAAAGTAACGATGGTCGATCTGCCTCTTGGGGCGACAGAAGATCGAGTTTGTGGCACTATAGATATTGAAAAAGCACTCTCAGAAGGGGTTAAAGCCTTTGAACCTGGTCTATTAGCTAAAGCTAATCGGGGGATACTATATGTTGATGAAGTTAACCTCCTCGATGATCACCTAGTAGATGTCCTCCTTGATTCTGCAGCAAGTGGTTGGAATACTGTAGAAAGAGAAGGTATTTCTATTCGTCACCCTGCTCGTTTTGTGCTAGTCGGTTCGGGAAATCCTGAAGAAGGTGAATTACGTCCCCAACTTTTAGATCGTTTTGGGATGCACGCAGAAATTCGCACAGTTAAAGAGCCTGCTTTAAGAGTACAAATAGTTGAGCAAAGATCAGCTTTTGATCAGAACCCGCAAGAATTCTCCACCCATTACCAAGCTGAACAAGATGCTCTACAAGTCAAATTGGTACAAGCACAAGAACGTCTAGCTCAAGTCAAAATGGACTATGACTTAAGAGTAAAAATCTCTGAGGTCTGCTCTCAATTAGACGTAGATGGACTGAGAGGAGATATTGTGACTAACAGAGCAGCTAAAGCTATTGCAGCCTTAGAGGGGCGTTTAGAGGTGACTGTAGAGGACATTCGTCGAGTGATTACCCTAAGCTTGCGTCATCGTCTGCGGAAAGATCCACTAGAGTCAATAGACTCAGGGTACAAGGTATCTAAGGTATTTAATAACGTTTTTGGATTGGAAGGTTAAAGAGAAGCAATGGGGAAATCTAAGCAGAAGTCTTACTCCCCTTTGCTCAATTCAGAGAAAATGTTCAGATTAAACCTGAGTGATTTGTCAGACTACAGTAAAATAGCATATTGAATATTTTTACAAGGTACCTATGGGCCGCGCTAATAGAGTTGTTTTAGCCTATTCGGGAGGGGTTGACACCTCCGTCTGTATTCCTTACCTCAAAGAAGAATGGGGCGTTAAAGAAATTATTACCCTTGCTGCAGACTTGGGACAAGGAGATGAATTAGGCCCTATTCAAGAAAAAGCTCTCAGATGTGGAGCAATTGAATCTTTAGTAGAAAACGCGCAAGAAGAATTCATCAAAGACTACGCCTTTGCAGCTATTCGCGCCAATGCCCTCTATGAAAATCGCTACCCTCTCTCGACAGCTTTAGCACGTCCTCTAATTGCTAAACTGTTAGTCAGAGCGGCTGAAAAATACGGTGCTGATGCAGTGGTGCATGGCTGTACTGCAAAAGGGAACGATCAAGTGCGTTTCGATCTGGGTATAACAGCACTTAACCCTAATCTGAAAATTCTCGCACCTGCCCGCGAATGGGGCATGAGTCGGGAAGAAACCATCGCTTATGGCGAAAAATTTGGCATTGAGTCACCAGTTAAAAAGTCCTCTCCTTTTAGTATTGACCGCAATCTCCTCGGCCGAAGTATTGAAGCTGGTCCATTAGAAGATCCTATGACGGAACCACCAGAAGAGATCTATCTGATGACCAAAGCTATTAAAGACACTCCCGATGAACCGGAATACATTGAAATTGGCTTTCTTAAAGGCAATCCTGTAAGTCTAAATGGACAAGTCCTAGATCCAATTACCCTGATCACTCAACTAAATGAAAAAGTCGGTGGTCACGGTATAGGCAGACTCGATATGATGGAAAATCGGATTGTTGGTATCAAATCACGTGAAATCTATGAAGCGCCTGCTTTATTAGTCCTGATTGATGCTCATCGGGATTTAGAAAGTCTCACCCTTATTGGAGATGTTACTCAGTATAAACGGGGAATAGAAGATACTTACAGTCAGCTAATCTACCGAGGACTCTGGTATAGTCCCCTCAAAGAAGCCCTAGATAGTTTTATTGAGACAACTCAAGAACGAGTCTCTGGAACCGTTCGCCTTAAATTATTTAAAGGCAATGCTCAAATAGTCGGACGTGCTTCTGAGAATTCTATCTATACTCCAGATTTAGCTACCTACGGCGCAGAAGACAAATTCGACCACAAAGCAGCTGAAGGATTTATCTATATTTGGGGTTTACCTACCCGCGTTTGGTCACAAAAAACCAGAGGAAGTTAATAGCAATACTAGAGTTTTAGTTGTAAAACAGATACCTTTACAACTAGGATTAGAACAGACTATACATACATAGTCTGTTCGACAATCTTCACGTGCAAGATACCTGTTATAAAGGGTATTGTAAATAATCACTCAAAATATAGACCTATCTAGTCAAATATCGTAAAAAAGACTAGTTTTAGGATACAATAACAAGCGAGAGGTCACTGATTTCAAACCTAACTCAATAAAA
>CASBQB010000146.1 GCA_949127655.1 Chroococcales cyanobacterium PMM_0086
ATTAAGAAAAGTTTAGTTATTAAACTTAATCTTAAAGGTTTTTGTTATGTCTCTGCCCATTCGCAATGTTGCGATAATTGCCCACGTTGACCACGGTAAGACCACTTTAGTTGATGCGTTATTAAAACAATCTGGTATATTTCGAGAAGGTGAAGAAGTTCCCATATGTGTAATGGACTCCAACACACTAGAAAGAGAACGCGGAATCACTATTCTCTCGAAAAATACCGCCGTTCGTTATAAAGATACCCTAATTAATATTGTAGATACTCCCGGACACGCAGACTTTGGTGGAGAGGTAGAACGGGTTTTAGGGATGGTTGACGGCTGCGTCTTAATTGTAGATGCCAATGAAGGACCAATGCCACAAACTCGCTTTGTTCTCAAAAAAGCGCTAGAAAAGGGTTTACGTCCTCTACTGGTTATTAATAAGATAGACCGTCCACGCGCTAACCCCCATGATGCTGTAACCAAAGTCTTTGACCTATTTGTTGAATTAGGCGCTGATGATGATCAATGTGACTTCACAACCCTGTTTGCTTCAGGTCTTTCTGGTTTTGCTAAAGCTAATCTAGATGATGAACCGGTAGATATGCAGCCACTCTTTGAGGCTATTTTAAACCATGTTCCACCACCAGTCGGAGATGTCACTAAACCTCTGCAACTACAAGTGACAACCTTAGATTATTCTGATTATCTAGGCAGGATAGTAATTGGAAGAATTCATAATGGAGTGATCAAATCTGGACAACAAGCCGCTTTAGTTAAAGAAGGTGGTGAGATTGTCAAGGGTAAAATTACTAAACTTCTGGGCTTTGAAGGACTAAAAAGGATTGAATTAGCTGAAGCTTCCGCAGGCTATATTGTAGCAGTAGCCGGCTTTGCTGATGCCAACATTGGGGAAACTATCACCTCTGCAGATAACCCACAACCTCTACCTTTAATTAAAGTAGATGAACCTACCCTCCAGATGACCTTCTCGGTCAATGACTCTCCTTTCTCTGGACAAGAAGGTACTTTTGTTACATCACGTCAAGTCAGAGATCGTTTGACGCGTGAATTAGAAACTAACGTAGCCTTAAGGGTAGAAGATACTGAGTCATCTGATAAGTTTCTCGTTTCAGGAAGGGGTGAACTCCATCTAGGTATCCTCATTGAAACGATGCGTCGTGAAGGCTATGAGTTTCAAGTATCTCAGCCTCAAGTTATCTATCGTCAAGTCAATGGACAACCCTGTGAACCTTTTGAATATCTAATTCTAGATGTCCCTGAAGAGTCTGTCGGTTCTTGTATTGAAAGACTTGGACAAAGGAAAGGAGAAATGCAGGATATGCAAAATGGTGGTGGTGGACGTACTCAATTAGAGTTTGTTATCCCCGCACGTGGTTTGATTGGTTTCCGAGGTGACTTTATTCGTTTAACTCGTGGGGAAGGTATTATGAACCACAGTTTCTTAGAATATCGTACTTTCTCTGGGGAACTAGAAACCCGTTACAATGGCGTGATGATTGCTTTTGAAGAAGGTGTCGCCACTTTCTATGCCCTCAAAAACGCTGAAGATCGTGGAATGTTCTTCATCACTCCAGGGACTAAAGTCTATAAAGGGATGATTGTAGGAGAACATAATCGTCCTCAAGATGTAGAATTAAACGTCTGTAAGACTAAACAGTTAACTAACCACCGTTCTGCTACAGGAGATGAGTTAGTTCAATTACAATCCCCTATGGAGATGAGTTTAGAACGTGCTTTAGAATATATTGGGTCTGATGAGTTAGTTGAGGTGACTCCTAAGTCTATTCGTCTTCGTAAGTTAGCTATGAAAAAACTAGCCAAACGTTAGAAGATTACCCACTAAAAGTAGATAAAATAAAGAGAGGTTTTAGATAGCCTCTCTTTTTGCTTAGATTTGCTAATCTCTTGTGTTAAGGTGTGAGAAAAAGCCTAAAATATGGAGCAAATGCCAGCAGAGGAGATAGTTAAATGGCAAATATAGCCCTATATAGAGAATCAATTCAAAAGTTACTTACTAGGTATGCAGGATATCGTACCCCTAGAGAAAATGTAGAACTTCAAAAGATATTTGATCCTGAACACGATCACTATCAATTGATGTATGTGGGTTGGAAAGAAAATGAACGGATCTTTGGTGTTGTTATGCACATTGATCTCAAAGGTTCTAAAGTTTGGATTCAGTGGAATGGTACCGAAGATTTAGTCGCAGATGATTTAATGGCTTTAGGGGTTAAAAAAGACGATATTGTTCTAGGTTTTCTACCTGTCAACATGAGAGAGTTTTCTGAATATGCTCTAGGTTAGAGTACCTGATTCGTATTTTTGTCTATTAAAATCAAAATAACTACTATTTACCGAAGATTCTACTTATTTTTTAATTAAAGGACTATATAGAGCTAATTTCCTAATAAGCTATAATAAATATAGTTAAGTTTTGTAAAATATTTCCTAAAGGACTATTATGACTACCCCCCAACCTACACAGACACCTAAACTAGAACAGCCTAAATTCGGTTTCAATGACTATGCAGAACGTCTTAATGGAAGGGCCGCGATGATTGGCTTCGTTCTGACGTTACTGATTGAATATTTAACTGGAAAAGGACTCTTATCTTGGTTAGGACTGCAGTAAAACTTGAAAGCTAGCCCTAGAAAAACAAAGGCTAGCTTAACACATTGTCTAGGAAGCAAGCGCAACTTCTACTAATTGTTGAAGTTCACCACTTTGATATAATTCAATTAAAATATCACAGCCTCCCACAAACTCTCCATTGATATAAACTTGGGGAATTGTTGGCCAATTAGAATATTCTTTAATACCTTGGCGGAGTTCAGGATCAGCGAGAATGTCAAAAGTCTGGTAAGGAACCCCCAAAACATTTAAAATCTGAACAACAGTATTAGAAAATCCACACTGAGGCATCATTTTAGAGCCTTTCATAAAGACAACAATTTTGTTACCGTTCACTAACTGCTCAATATGTTCTTTTGATTCTGGGGTCATAATTTCTCCTGGTGATGACGAACAAAGAATAGTCTTTGAAGCTCATTTAGACAGGTTGTCCTGCCGCTTCCCAAGCTTCTGGGGTATAGGTTTTCAAGGCTAAGGCATGAATAGCTTCTGTAGACATGGCCTCCTGTAGGGCACTGTAAACAAGCTGGTGTTGCTTAACTCTTGTTTGTCCGGTGAATTCAGACGAGACAACAACAGCTTCTAAATGATCTCCACCCCCGGTTAAATCTTTGACAAAGACGCAAGCATCCGGGATTTTAGAGAGGATCATCAATTCTACTTGTTTTAGGGCAACCATTCCTGGACTCAGTATCACATCATAATGTTCATACTTAATATTGTGGCACTTTAAGGCTGTTTTGGGGTAGGATTGGGCGCTGATACCGATGGATATGGAACATCCACAAATCCTAGTTCATAGAGTTGCTGATAAGATTTTCGCCCTAATTCACTACTTGGATTTTGAGAAAGAATTATTTGAATTAAAAGGGGAACAGCTAATTCGGGCTGGCTTTGTGCTCTATGTACTAGTGCTAGTTGATAAGTTGTTTCATCTCTTAATTGTCCTGTCTGTAGGGCTTTGCTACGTTGCGATTCGGACACTTTCGGGTCAATTCCAGAAAAGCTATTCGCTAATTGAAGATGAAAATTGGACAGTTGATTAAAAATCTTACGAGCCTGTTGTAAGTTAGCTGTAGCTAGATCATACTTTCCCTCGTTAATTGCCTCTTGCGCTTGAGTCACCAACTTCTGTCCACCTTGTAAACTCAGTAGACTTTCGGATTGATTAAGAGGGCGTAAAGAATTTGGGTCGTTGGGATCTTCTGACGTGTTGCTCTCTACTTTAGGAGGACTTTTTTCGGCCTTTGGTGGTGAGTTCGGTTTTTTCGATTGGGCTGAACTGGGATATCCCAAACCCATTACTAGATAAAGTGTTAGTATTAATATATTTAACACTCTAAGACGATGGATATTGGTCTTCACCATAATATAATTTAGTTTTGCCTAGATGTTTTACAGTACCATACGATCCTGACGTATCTTGACATCTTTATGTTCATTTCAGTATCTGCGCTTTTCAAGAGATAAGAGAGTTATCGTACTCTAGAAACTTTTAGCATTGGCTATTGGGTTTGAATCAACATTCTTTTAACGTCTGATTCTCTGCTTTTTTGAGCTTGTAGGATTTCCTGTTGTCTCCTCCTTTCTTTTTGTGCTTCTTCCTGACGTATTTGTCTAAACTTGCTGTTTTGTTCTTTTATCCTTCTATCAATTTCTGTATTCGCATCCCGGCTTGTTTCTTGTATGATTTTGGCTGATCTTGTCATTTGGATACTCCCGAGCAGATTATTTCTAGTGTAGTTATTAGGTTTTTTATTCCCAAAATTATAACTTGGAATACCAGCATTGAAATTACTCAAACTAGCTAGGGGAGTAGCATATCGAGGTGGTGAACTTATTTCTCGAATATTTAAGTTGCCAAACTGACGTAGCTGCGTAAGCACTAGACCTAGTGAATTGCCTCTATTGTTAGTTGGTTTGGTGGTTACATTTACACTATTCAGGTCAACTGCTTTGGTGTTTGCTGAAACATTTTGAAGAGTCGGCTCAGTATTTTGTGGCTTTCCTATTAAATCTGAATAATAAACATCCTTAAATATTTCTGATGGGGCAGTTGTGGCTAGAATTTTTATTTCCATAGGATTGTTTGAACCACTCCCATTGAATTTAATTTGCCCAAAGCTAGATCCTATAGACTGAAAATTAATAGAGAGACCACCTGAACTCTCTGATCTAGAGATGATATCTTCTAGATTAATTTTAGTAAATGAGTTAGTATACATTAGGCTTTGAGCGACTTCTTCAGGATTAATACTTATACTACTTGGGGTAAAAGTTTCTTGATTCGGATTATACAAGGCTATGCCTAAAGCTTGAGCCTGATTTAGTAATAGAGAAGTTAAAACAAGGACTCCTAAGTACTGCATTGTTTTAGAATAACCAAAATTCATAGACATATAGTTAGTTATTTTGCCTTTTTTTACAAGAAGGTCTATCTTGTAGCTTTAGTATAGCCTAATTTGATTTGTTGCTGAATCAAATTAGCTAGTTTAATCGCTGCCCCTCGAGATCCTCTCACCTGTTCTAATTTTGCTCTAATTTGTTCAAGTTGTTGGGGATTTTTTAAAGAATCTGAGATTTCTAAGGCGATTTCCTCAGGGGTAATAAGTCCTGCTCTTTCTGGAACTATCTCCTCAAGTGCCCAGATATTTGGCCAAGCATAAAGTTTCCTGTGTTTAAATACCCAGTTATTGATTAAAGTAGCAAAGCCTTTCCCTACAGTTGGTAGACGAGTTAAAATACCTGGCAGTCCTTCTACTACTCGCATAGCATAAATTTGTTGAGTTGGTAGTAAAACCCACATAGGTATTCCTAATGCAGCTAGTTCTGCAGTATTAGCTCCAACAGTAGTAACAACTAAACTACATTGCCTGAGAAAATCATAGGCAGGAAATGAGGTGAGTAATTTAATTTTAAGACCGCTTTTGGTTTCTAAGTAGGGACTATCATTTTGCACTAATCTAGCACTGATACCGTTAACCTTTTCGATAAGAGGATTATCTTGTGGATTAGCATAATGAGCAATCATGTCCAGAGTTACAGTAGGAGCCAAAGGAATGATAAACTCTGTTTCAGGTTGCAGTCTATGGAGAACTTCAGCAATAGCTAGACAAAAAGGTACCCCTATTTGAAGTTTATTATCTTTAGAGCCAACCATTAAGCCAATCAAGGAAGATTGAGCATTGTAGGGAATTTCTTGACTATCTAGATCTACCATTAAGTCACCGACCACCTGCACTTTGTGACGGTATTTAGGGGAAACTTG
>CASBQB010000147.1 GCA_949127655.1 Chroococcales cyanobacterium PMM_0086
AAAGGGGCTTGGTACAGCTATAACGGTGAAAATATTGCCCAAGGTCGTGATAATGCGCTCAAATATTTAGAGGAAAACCCAGAATTAGCCGACTCTGTGGAAAAGCAGGTGCGAGAAAAACTAGAGATGGGAACAGTGAGTTTTGCTACTTCCTCAACTGAGATAGAAGTCGAAGAAGAAAATATAGACCTAAACTAAAGGAGGTAAGAGGTAGGTTCCCCTACCTCTTTTTTATGAGAGTAAAGGAACTAGCCACAGTATTTTTCACCCAAGGACTATTAGGTTTTGGTGGGCCCGCTGCTCATATCGCCATGATGGAGGAAGAAACCGTCAAGCGTCGTCAATGGCTGACTCAAGAGAAATTTTTAGACCTTCTAGGAGCCACAAATCTGATTCCTGGCCCTAATTCTACCCAAATGGCTATTCACATTGGTTACCAGTATGCTGGAGTGCCAGGATTAATTGTTGCAGGGATGAGCTTTGTTTTTCCAGCTATGTTGATTACCCTTGGCTTTGCTTGGCTTTATACTCAAGTGGAGACCGTTCCTCAACTGGCTAATCTTTTTATTGGAGTTAGTCCTGCAGTACTAGTTTTAATTGTGGATGCCTTTTTGCGACTCTCTAAAAAAAGCATCCCTAATCTTAAAATAGGCTTAATTTGTTTAGGGTTCTCTGTAGCTGTTTTATTGGGAATCAATGAAATCATCGCTCTTTTGGTAGGGGGTGTTGTAGGAATATTTATTTTAAGAAGCCCTAGTAGTCCCAAGATACAAGGTCTTTTAATTGGTTTAACTACAACAGTAGGTTCAGTAACCAAGGTAGCACTAGTACAACCTACTTTAGTTCAATTAGGGCTGTTATTTCTCAAAATTGGCAGTGTTTTGTTTGGGGGTGGATTTGTTCTCTTTGCCTTTCTACAGACAGAGATGGTTGAACAAAATCAGTGGTTAAGTCAACAACAGTTAATTGATGCTATCGCTATAGGACAGTTTACTCCAGGCCCTATTCTTTCTACAGCTACTTTCATTGGTTATTTAATTTTGGGCTTTCCGGGAGCGATTGTAGCGACAGCAGCTATCTTTTTGCCTTCTTTCCTTTATGTTTATATCACTAATCCCCTAATTCCTAAATTGCGTCAATCTACAACGATGACCGCTTTTCTAGATGCCATTACAGGAGGATCTGTAGCCTTAATTGGGGTTGTTGCCTTAAGAATAGCTTACAAGAGCTTTTTCCCTAATGGAGATTTTTCCAATCCTAACTGGCTGGCTATTATTTTAACTATTGTAAATACTGTTTTAATCTTTCGTTTTAAAGTAAAGGCGACTTGGATTATTTTGGGAGCTTTAGTGGTCGGCTTTTTCTTCAAATAATATAATACTGTTAAATTTAGTCTTACTCTAAGCTACAATAGAATCATACATTGTATAACTAACTAAATTTGGTTGGCTAATGGATATCGAAATTAAAAAATGGGGAAATAGCCTTGGATTCCGAATTCCCTGCAAAATTGCTGAGAGATTTGGACTCGATGAAAATTCAATTGTTGAGGTTACAGAGTTAAACAATTCTTTGGTAATTACAAAAAAGAAAACTACTCCAACACTCGATGAGTTATTAGCTAGTATTCCTGGCGACTTTGAGTATCCAAAAGATGTTCTTGATTTCGTTGAAAGTGAGCCAGTTGGCAAAGAAATAGGGGAGCAAGTCACTTTTGTCAGAACAGAATAACTTAGTACGTTTTACAATTGGTCATTGAGATAAGCGCAACGATGCTTGAGAACTTGAGGAACATTACTTTCCTTCCACTGTGAGGAGCGATATTTTTAATCGTCGGTCAATTTGCTTAACTGTAGATTCTACTGCACCTGTTGACGTAGCTTGCCCGCCGAAGGCGGTAGTCAGCCCGTAGACGTAGTCCCCGTAGGGTAGGGTACCAATGGAACAAATCTCTTCTTCTTGATAATAATTATAATTAATGATTCGAGTCCTATGATTCTCTAAATAATTACAGAAATTTTCAGCTTCTTTCTTCTTTAAAGGCGAAATTAACTCAAGAGTTTCATCTACTTTTCCTTGCCATAATAAGCTTTCTGCACTTGACAGTCTTTTTAATGAACCACCCACCTTATAAAGATTTTCAACTAAATGATACCAATCCAGAATCTCTCTTTTTTCACTAGGGCAATTAATTTGTTTAACTAGCTTCCAAATTCCGCTCCTGACCATCCCCTAAACAGGTCAAAGTATTTGACATTTCTTGTTGATTAACCCAATTTATTAATTCCTCATTTTCCCCAAACCAAGCTTTTTTTTCTTGTCCATTAGCGCAAATTGCTTTATAATCCTTCCATTGACTTTTTTCTCCTTTTTTCTCAGTTCTCAGACGAACTTTACCTCCATCTAAGCTAATTTCTTTGATGGTTTCTGTCGATTCTTCTTCAGAAAACTTATAACGTAGCTTGCTTAAAGCGTAGCGAGTTGGACAATTCTTTGTTGTGTTTTACCTGAGATTTTTATGCCTGTATAATATTGAATATCTCTTGCTGCATTGTCATAAGAAACATTGGCACTTGCTCTAACGCAACATTGTTCTAGATAAGGGCTAATTCTTTGATTATTTTTTATTTTTAATCTTATTGCTTGTTTCTCAGTAATTGATAATTCACCAATTATACTCTGGATTTTTCTAGTTCTTCCTGCCTCAGTTTCTGTAGTTTTTTTGATAAAAAAAATCCCATTTGTGGTGTTATATATTCCAAGGTTTGTTGTCTTATGGTCTCCTCTATTCCAGCTAGAGTCTCTATTTTTGCTGGTTCAGCTTCCACCCTACCCTACGGGGACTACGTCTACGGGCTGACTACCGCCTTCGGCGGGCAAGCTACGTCAACGTAAAGAATGGAAGCAATTGCTTGAATATATTGATTGAGTTCTCTTTGCTTTTCAGGTGTCATTTTTTTAGTTAAGATATAGTTTTAACTTTTCTAACATTAATTTGTTTATTTTGTCAAGAGTTCAAATGTTTTGCAAATTTGACCTGCTCCCTTGTCCATGCTTGTCTTTTTTCTATTCTATGTTGACGCAGACCCTGCGGGCGGCTACGCCCACAGCCCGTAGGGTTGTCCAAGTTCTACCTCTTCTCGAAGAGAAGACGCGCACCACAAGTCTACATAATAAGTATATTCTATCCCTTTAAAATTTTCTTTTTGGGCTAACTCAAACCCTTCTTTTACTTCCTTATGAAACTTTTGATGATTAGCTTTAAGTGGGAAAATATAATCGGCTTTTTTCTTAATAATTAACGCTGCTATCTCCTTTTGACACCCCATAGCAACTCTTCGAGAAGCCTTGTGGTGCACG
>CASBQB010000148.1 GCA_949127655.1 Chroococcales cyanobacterium PMM_0086
CGTTCTTCTGAAGTTAGAGATACAATATAGCGCTTGGCTGGCATAGTAAATTTATCCGTATATTTACACCTCTACTATACCTCTATTATTCGTCGCCTTTTCATTGACAGACCACTAGATAAGTTACGCAGTTCATCTAAAGAAGCTGTTTTAATTTCTTTGGCCGATAAATTACACAACGCTCGTGCCCTAGAAGAGGGATTATATGCTCATAGCGAAGGAATGTGGGAGAAATTTTTCCAATCCAGAAAGCAAGAAACTTGTTGGTTCTATGGAGAACTAATGAGAGTTTACCGAGATAGAGGCTTTCAAGACAACTGGTTATTTATCGAACTCGATAGATCACTTAAACGAATTTTTAGAGAGTAGGAAGCAAAATTAATTATGCCAGCAACCATCCCATTCTTCCTAGAGCGAGTGCAAGAAGCAGCTATCCTCCTCAATACTTCTGAGACGATAGAACTAATTACAGCCGTCAAAAATCAACTCCCTACCTCCAAACTGCAACTGCTAATTGTGGGTGCAACAGGCGTAGGACGGTTTTCCCTAGCTAATACAATTTTAGGTCAACCAGAACTTTTACCAATCTCTGCCATCCCCAAAGCATCCATCAGCGTAATTGTCAGTTATGGAGAAACCTTATCTACCGAAATTACTCAAAAAAATGGCGTTAGGACAGTAATTCCTCAGGAAAAACTGCGAACTTTTCTGACTAACTCTAACACAGATTACAGTCAATATCTCAACATTGAAATCAAGACCAATTGTGCTCTCCTAAAAACTTGTGATATTAGACTAGAAAGCATCAACAGTAAAAAATCTCTTAATGACTGGAAAGAACTGCTAGTAGGAATTGACTATTGTATTTTAGTTCTCAAAGCAACAGCATTATTATCAGAACGGGAAAGACAGTTCATTAGAGAGATTCTACGACCTAACTTAGGACTGCAAAGAGTTGCTATTGTACTTAATCAGATGGATCTTGTTCCAGAAGATGAGCATCCTTCAATTATGGAGATGGTGAGAACATTTTTAGGTTCTTTTGACCAAACTCTAATACTCGAATTTTCGTCCAGCCAAGCTCTTGAAGCAATTAAATCGGGAAATCTACCTCAGTACGATTATGACGTACTCAATAAGCTAGTAAAAATTGACTTAGTAGAGAAACATAGCCTCCTCAAATATACTGCCATATGTCAGGCAGCAGAAATCTGTCTCAATGAAGTAGCAGAACAAGCAGCAAATCAGATTCTCCTTATAGAGACTAAAAAGGCGGAATTTCAGTCATTATTAGACAAAATAGACTCCCAAAACCAATGGTTGGAAAATCGCATTCAAAGAGCACAACAAAAGATAGAAGTTTTTATTAATACCCTAATTAAAGAAGATTTTTTCCGTGAAATTGAGGGGTTTGGACTTGCCATTAGAGAGCAGCTTCCCAACGAAATTGCCCCGCTAAAAGACATCACTACTATTAAAAGGCATTTACCAGGATATCTTGAAGCGGTGTGGACAGAATTTTTCAATGTTCAAATACCAACAATGCAAAATAAACTAATCCGTGAAACAAAACTCATCACTCAGAAGGTAGAGGCAGATCTCAAAGAACTGCTTGGGGATGATGCTATAACCATTGTTCCCTTGAAAAGTAATTTTGCTTCTACTCCTGCCAACCTGAGAAATTTTCTCCTACCTAGAAGGGGGAAAAATGAATTTAGTTTCCTAGCAACGGGATTGCAACTAGGAGGATTTTTGCTGTTAGTTGCTAACCTACCCTTAGGGTTAACAGCCATTGGTACTGGACAACTAGTCCGCTTGTTTAACTCACAAGTGATGGAAACCTCAGACTTAAAAGCCCTCCTGACTTCGGCAAATGAGACTGTAGGAGAGCTAGAAAAACAGATCAAGCAACAAGTTGAGAGTCAATTTTCTGAACTGACTCAGCAACTAAAAGCAACAACGGCTGATTTATATCACGAGAGCATCAGTCAAATTAGCAGTTTTCTTAGGGAGTCTCAAGCAGACCATCAGGAATTAATAGCTAAAAAAGAGCAAATTGAAAGATTAGTCAACGTGACTATTCCTGAGTTAAAACAGATGTTCAAACAACTCAATTAAGCGAGGACAAAATCATGACCACAACTAGCTACAATTCAACCAAACAAAAAACCGAAGCAGTAGTATCCGCGCTGCGAGATATCGCTCTCCTGATAGGAGAACAACAAGATAAAGAGATTGCGCTAGAAACCGGTAATTCAATAGTCCCTGGTTTGGGCTTCATCACTGATGCAGCAACCTTAAACAAACGCGCCCAGGACATTCAACAAGGTATTTTCAACATCATTGTTCTCGGCGAATTTAAAAATGGTAAAAGTACCTTACTCAATGCCATGCTCGGAGATAAAACCCTACCTGCTAAAGCGGCTCCTTGCACTGCCATTATTACGATTATCGCTCAAGGACAAGGAAAAGAAATTACTGTTTACGAAACCAATAAAGAGCAACCTCGCCTCTTAAATTGGGATAATTTCAAGGCAGAATTTCAACTAAAGCCAGAAGATCAAGAAAAACTAGAAAAAGAAGGGTCTATCGACAGATTCAGAAATATCGAATATGCCCAAATAGAATCACTTCATCCATTTTGTCAAAATGGGGTAAAGTTAATTGATTCTCCTGGTTTAAAGGAAAATATTAACCGAACCAGAGTCACTACCAAATATCTCAAACAGGCTCAGGCAGTTATTTTTGTCTTAAATGCCACGCAAATTTTAAGTGAAGATGAAAGAGAATTTATCGACAATGTGTTTGAACCTAGTCATCTTAATAATGTCTTCTTTGTTGTTAATAGAATCAATTTAATTGCCGAAGAAGAAGTCGATGAAATCAAAAAATATGTAAAAGTAAAACTTAAAAAAAACTTTTTCAATGAGCATGGTGAATTTGATGAAGATTTCTATAACCGCCGAGTTTTTTTCCTTAATGCTTTAGGAGCTTTAGAGGCGAGAATGAGGACTCCTCTTAATCAGGAAATGCTTGAAGCGTCTGGTCTTCCTGCTTTCGAGCAAGAATTAGAGCGATTTCTAACCAGTCCAGAAAAAACGACTGCTGCTTTAGCATCTACAGTTCACCTTCTTAGTTGGATTATTGCTCAATCTCATGAAAAAATTACCCAAGAAAAATTGGCACTAGATAGACCTTTAGCTTTGCTAGAAAAGCAGCGAGAGAAAACCGAAAAGACCCTAAAAGAATTAGAAGGGAAAAAGCAAGATATTGAACAAACAATCCTCTTATATGGAGGCATGATTAAACAAAAAATTTATGCTAATTTAATGCAATACATAACTGAGATGGAACAGACTTGGAGTCAAGACTCAGAGAGTCTAATTAATCTAGATGAAGTTTCACTAGTAAAAGTTTTAAAAGCTTTTATTTCGGCAGAAGCTAAAAAGAAAATTGCTAAGACGATTGAGCGAGAATCGCGTAATTATATCCAAATAAAGCTAGAAGACTGGTCTAAAACAATTCCTGTTTTTTTACAAGAGGACATTAACAAGATGATGTCCGAAGTAGAAGCTCAAGTCGGTGAGTTCCAAGTAAGAATTGACCGACTCAGAAATGTATTTGCAGGAGGAAATCCAGAAGAAGTTATCGATATCGATAAGAACAAAGTCAGCAAGATTATTCAACTGGTTCTGGGCTTCGGTGATATTAGTCAGATGACTGGAAGTATTATGGGTAAAGGCGATTGGAGCAGCTTTTTAGGCAGAATGCTACAGCAGCTCTTGGTGATAGTTGGTATTTTCAGTATCATCTCTGGCCCTATTGCTTGGATAGCCCTTGCTGCTTCTGAGGTGGTTTTTGTGGGAATGCAACATAATACACTCAAAACTAGAATTGTTGAAGTTTTGGGAGAGAAACTTTTTGAGAGTCTGCGCAAGGAATTACCTGCCAAGCAAAGTGATATTTATCAAAATGTCGAAACCCAGTTTGCCCAATTTGCTGGAAATCTCACCAAAACTCTCCAAGCTGAAATTGATGAAACCCGTGACGAACAAGATAAAATAATTCGTCAAAAACAAGATCGTAGCTTTTCTATTGAGCAGGAAAAAAACCGTCTAGACTCTATTGGCAACAAACTCAGTGAACTCTTTGATGCAGTCTGTCTGGTAACTTATGGTAAACATCTTACCCCCGAAGAAATTGACCAATTGTCCAAAGGAAAAGACCTTGTTTTAAGCAACCTGTAGTATGGATAAGCTATCTAATTTGGAGCGGCATTATGCTCTGCTACCCACTGGCAGCGCACCAGAACCAGTTCAAACTCTACTTCAGTCAATTATGGACTTTCGACAAGTGCTCTGGCGAACTAATCTAGAAGTTACCTTCTTTGGTGCCTTTAAAGCTGGTAAATCTACTCTGCTCAATGCCATTTTAGGAGAGTCCGTGTTACCTTCTAGGGCTAATAGAGCCACAGGAGTCATTACTAAAATCCTTTATGGTGAACAAAAGCAAGCTACTATCTTTCGACGTACAGGAAATAACCAGATTACTAAGAAAATAATACGATATGAGGAGTTAGCTCAGTATATTCTCTTAGATGTAACCAACTCTACCTCAAAAGCACCTGAAGACATCGAAGTTATCTCTATTGAGTTTCCTAGAGCAATTTTAAAACAGGGCTGCACTTTGGTAGATACTCCAGGACTGATGGACGATCCTCTTTTGACTGAAAAATCTTATCGGGAACTCAAAAAGTCAGACCTGGCTGTTATGGTACTATCTGCTGACAAACTACTATCTCAAAAGGAAAAAGAGGCAATCGCCCAAGTTAACGACTTTCTTAATGGCAATATCGTCTTTATTGTCAATCGTCTGGATATGGTAGAGCAAAAGGAAAGGGCAGAAATTCTAGATTGGGCTAAAGCAGGACTAATGGGAGTCGGTAATGTTTGGATAGGACAACCTCGGATCTTTGCAACGGAAGCCGAAAAAGCCCTGACAGCTAGGCAAAATGATTCTCAACTAGTTGAGGCTCTAGATGGACTATGGAGTTTTGAGCAATGGCTAGAAAGACTCATAAGCCATCCTATCGGCAAAAAAGTAGCCATTCTCTCTAGGTTGGGGGTTCTCAAAAGTCACTTCAGAGAAGCCCTCTGCTATTTTCAGTTGGAACTAGCACAAGCTCAAAGATTGGTCAAAACCCAAGTTACAGCACTAGCCGAAGAACGGGCTAATTTAAAACAAGCAATCAAAACAGATCGTCTGCGCCTGAGTCACCTTAGAACTCAAATTGACCAATGGGGAGAAAGGTTTGTCCAAGACTGCATCACGCTCGTCAAAAGCCTCATAGATAGCGAACCAGACTGGACAGAAAAACTTCAAGAATGTCTGACTGCTGCTATAGAAGCTCATATTCAAAGAGTCTATCAAGGCGTTCAATCTATAGTACTACAAAGCCAAATTCAGATACCCGTATTTGTTCCAGGACTGGCTAACACTGAGATAACTGCTCTAGAGAACCCTGCAGAAACTTGGGGTACTTGGCTAGGTTTAGTATTAGGAATTGCCGCACCAGGAGCTTGGTTTATTGGCGCACCCATTGGAGCTAGTCTGGGAAGTTGGCTGGGTAAAGCTCTCTTTGCAGAGGAGATTAAACAGAAGACTCTAGCGTCTATTGAACAGGCGGTTCTTCATCTACTGCCAACCCTAAGGGCAGAAACTGAAAGATATATCGAGGAAGTAGATCTCTTGTTATTTAACTTTGAGCAATTGCACCAAGAGCAATTTCTGACTTCATCCGCTCTCCGAGCAGCACAACAAACTGAACAATACTATTGTGGCTTGGTCAGTTGGTGTAAGGAATTTCTGATGACAATCAATGATCTTCAGCAAGCAATAGAAGTTTGAGCAGATTAAAATATAGTATATTTATTCAATTAAGATTATGACTGAGAAAAGAAATTGCAATTGTGTTAGGTTGAACGAGGTGGGTGGGCAAAAATTTCTCAAAGCTAAGGCTGAGCTTAGTAATGAGAATAATCAAACTTGTACTTTTCCAGATATTTATATTAAATCGGGAGTTAGCCCAAGAACACTAAGAAGATTTTTAAATGGTGAACAATCTCTTAGTATACATTCTGCCATTCGTCTTGCTACTGTATTAAAAATTCAATTGACTGATGATGATCTAGAAAAAACAGAGCATGATTGTCAGGAACAAATAAACTCAGATTCTTCTACAGCCCTCAACTGGCTAGAAATCTGTAACAAGATGCTTGAACCGCAAAGGCGCTTAATTAGTGATTCCTTAATATATGCGTATGAGGATGACCAATTTGAGCGCGAGAAGATTTATGTACAAATGGCACTGGTAGAAAGCAAGAAACCAGATAAAGTAAAAGATATATTTGACTATTCAGATGATGATTCGCAGAATGAATCTCAACAATTTGAGCATGAAGCCTTCCTACAGGAGATTTTAGCCAGAGGAAAGGGTAAAACTAAGGGTAAGCAGATTGCCCTCATTGGTGAAGCAGGTGCAGGTAAAACCACCCTCTTACAAACAATAGCTGATTGGGTATTAGAACAAGATTTAGGTTTGCCCATCTGGGTTTCTCTGGCAGATTTAGAACAAAATGGCACTCTGAATATATGGGATTATTTACAGTTAACATGGCTATCTCTTGCCACTTCTCCCACAGAAAAAACAATTGCCGAAAGTGAATTAAGACAAAAGATTGAACAAGGACAAGTGTGGCTATTATTGGATGGGTTAGATAAAGTGGCAATCTCTCAAATCCAGAATCAACTACAACAGGGATGATTAGCTCAATCACGGGTAATCTTAACTTGTCCTCTCAATGTTTGGGAAGCAGAACAGAATGCTTTGAGAGAATTTGAAACCTATAGACTATTAAATTTTGATTATCCACACCAGGTTTATCAGTTTATTGATAATTGGTTTAGTAATGGCGATGCCCAGAAAAAGGAAAGATTAAAGGCAGAATTAGAGAATCCTGAAAAAGCACTTTGGCGAAACTTAATTCAAAATCCTTTACTGTTAACTCTGTTATGTGCTTCAGTGCAGAGTCCCGAAGGCAATTTTCCCAATACTAAAGCGGGACTATCTGCCATGTTTGTTGAGCAGTTTTATAAGTGGAAATCAGAGCGCTTTCCTATTAGCCATCAGGAACAAAGTTTATTAAATCAAGCTTTAGGACTTTTATCCTGCCAAGCTCTAGATCTAGGAAATAATAGTTTTGGCTTACGGGAAAGCTTCATCCGTGAAGCAATGGGAGACGATTGTTTATTTGATAAAGCAGTACAAATAGGTTGGCTGAATAATGTGGGTATTGCGGAAGAATGTTCTACCCAAGAAAAGGTTTATGATTTCTTCCATGCCAGCTTTAAGGAATATTTTGCTGCTTTGGTGGTTGAGGATTGGGATGACTTTTTGCCTCGTAACCACGTCAATAAACCAGTAGAAGGTAAGCAATATCGAATTTTTGAATCACAGTGGAAAAAAGTGATTTTGCTGTGGTTGGGAAGGATCGATGTAAATAAGGAGGAGAAAGAAGGTTTTATTGAGGCTTTGGTTGAGTTTAAAGATGGGTGTAAAGATTTTTATAGCGAACGCGCTTATCTTCTGGCGGCGGCTGGAATTTCTGAATTTAAAGATTGTTCCTTAGCTGATGAAATAGTAGAGCAGATTGTTAAGTGGAGCTTTGGTTATTTTGAGCAAGAAACAGAACAGTGGATGACCTATTTTGATCCACTTTCAGAAGCAGCTAAGGCAGTTTTAGCAGAGACAGATTACAGCAGGGCGATAGCCGCTTTGGGGAACTTAATTCGCCACGCTGAAGATGAAGACGTTCGCTGGTTAGTAACTCACAAATTAGGAGAAATCGCTCCAGGAAACGAAATAGCTATTCAATTTCTAATTAGTTTGTTAGAAACGATAGATGGTGAAGGCTTTAGCAATTTGGCTTTATCAGAAAGCTTTGAGAAAATTGCCCAAGGTAATCAAACAGCTATTGGGATCTTGATTAAACTCCTTAAATTCAATAATAACGAACTTATTCGCTATCGTGCCGCTCTTTGTTTGGGAAGAATTGCTAAAGGTAATGCCGAAGCTATTCATACTTTGGTTAGCCTGCTAGAGTCCAATGCTTGGCAAAAATTCTCTTTACCTGATAACTTTCGTTATTGTGCCGCTGAAGGTTTGGCACTGATTGATCCTGGTAATCAAAAAGCTATGAAAGCCTTAGTTGATCTACTTGAAAATGCTGAAGAAGAAGACACACGCTATTGGACAGCAATAACCTTAGAAACAACTGCCAAAGACAATCAAGAAGTTATTAATACTATGATTGATTTGCTGCAGACTACTAGCTATGATGATGATAGGCTATCGAGAGCAACTCGAATCTTGGGTAAAATTGCCTTAGGTCATCAAGCAGCAATTGAAAGTTTGATTTGTCTACTTGAGAGTATAGTATATGAATCAAGGGATGAAAGATTCATGCTTTGGCAGAACGCTGAAGATACTGAGTCTGAAGATTTTGAAGAGTTTATTAGTTTCATTCGTCGGGATATTTTTATCAGCTTAGGAAAGATTGGTATAGGAAATCAAGCAGCTATCCAAGCATTAGTTCATCTACTGGAGACTACTAATAACAAAACAATTTGTTTGTCTACTGCTCAAAGCTTAGGAAAAATTGATCCAGGTAATCAAATAGCTATTGATACTTTGATGGATCTGCTAGAGAATCCTGATGATTTATCGATTAGCTTCTTAGCAGAAAGTTTAGCCGAAATTAGCCCAGATAAGCAAGTGGCTATTAATGCTCTAATTAATTTCCTAGAAGCTAATAATCTAGATGTAAATCATGCTGATTATCTGTCATCCATTCAGATTTTAGGTAACCTTGCCAAGGAGAATGAAGCCGCAATTAATATCCTAGTTCACATACTAGAAACCACTAAACATGACACTTACCGTTATTATGCTGCTGAAAGCTTAGGAAAAATAGCTCAGGGCAATGACAGTACTATTCAAGCTCTAGTGCACTCGTTACAAATGAATAATTTCAGTAATGGGTACAGTAGTGAGTTTTTAAATGAATTAGATGAAAATTTGCTGGCTATTGTCCAAAATTTTAGTAGGATTAAGAACGTTGCCGGAGTGTTACAGACTCTTTTGCAAAAGTCGCAAAGCCACCAGTGGGTAGTTGCTGTATTAAAACCCTATCTTAGCGATGTAATTTATGAAAGGGATTCTCGCTGTTATGAGGCTTGCTATGAAGTCATCTGGCATTGTGCCCAAACTCTATCTTATCGGGAATTCTATCAAGCTTAGCATTATTTCCCGCTCATCTTGGGGTAGATCCCCGCGCGTGGGCTACTCTGCGAGAATTACGATTCGCCCGTAGGCTTTATAAAATACCAATTAAGCTGTTCGGCATTCAAATGATGTATTATAGAAATAAGAATCAAGCGAAAGTTAGGGAATATGCCAGCTAAAAATTATTTAAAACCAGAACAAAAAGAAAAACTACAGAAAGCATTA
>CASBQB010000149.1 GCA_949127655.1 Chroococcales cyanobacterium PMM_0086
GAAATAAGTAATTAAAAATATCCATAGCTTTTATAATACACTCTTAGGTATTTTAAATCCTTACTCTTCTTGATCCTACTGCAAGCAGAATTACGGATCACCAAAAGCTGACAAGAACCTTAATTCTGGTCGGCGTGAAATTATAGTTGCATTTAATCCTGGTTTGGAATGTGCGAGTATTGCAGGTTTGAGTGATTATGATTGCAGGCTCTTACAGTTACAGATCTGCAGAAATAGCAAGGAAGCCAACAAAACAAAAAGAATTTTTGCTGGTGATCCTTGCTACATAGGACTTATGTAGATTATTTCTTCTTAAGATATCACCCCAAAACTAGAAGAAGCTCTTCTTCTGTGCGAGATGCCGCGCACTTGAGATCGGAAACACTACTAATGATGATGCCCATGATTATGGTGATGCACCTGAGCTAGACTGGGATTAACCGTAACTGCTTCTTGTCCTAGTAGATCAGCAATTAAATTATCTGCCCAACCAGCTACCATTTGACAAAATTCAGGATGCTCATTGACACAGGACATCTGAATATAGGCAATTTCTGAATTGATATGTTGTAGCTGATGAATAATATGTCCTACATCTAGTAAGGTTTCATGGTTTTCTGTGGCAAAACCAATCGGCATAAAGATCATCGCCCTAGCACCTAATCCTAACAGGTTCTTGGCTGCTAGTTCAGCATTCGGCTGTGTCCATTTGATGAGAGGGGTTTGATGATTTAACCAACCCACAGAGATCAAAGGATAGCGAGAAATAAGATTTTCTCTAACTGCTTCATAGAGTTTTTGACTCTCATCAATTCCTGAAGTAAAACCTTTAGCTTCGTGAGGACAACCATGATTGAGTAGAATTATCCCTATTTGAGAGGGCAGATAGGTTGAAGCTAGTTTCTCTTGAATCTTTTCTTCAACTAGACGAGTGATCAGGTCTATGTAGGCAGGTTGATTATAAAAAGAGGGTATGTAACGTATCCCTTTAACCCAATGTTCTGAGTCCTTCCCTAATTCTAGTAATGCTTCATTGACCTGTTCTATAGCGATCCCACTAGTAAAAATAGAATCTACAACTAAAAGAGGATAGATCAGAATTTTCTCAAAACCCTCTGCTTGAATTTTTGCTAGAACTTGCTTAGGTAGATGAGGAGCACAGAAATTAAAAGCTTTAAATACAGATACTCTCTCTCCCCATTTTTCTTGTAGTGACTTTTCTATTCCAGCCCTTTGACGTTCAAATATTTCATTGTGAGGTGAGATAAAATGGTCGTGCTGATGTTGCCACTCATGTAAATCAAAAGCAGCTAAGATTTTCGCTAGGGGGGGATAAAGCCAGTGTGGAACTGGGGCAAATTTAGCCGTTAAGAGGTTCAAAGCTTGCTCATTGTAGTTGGCAAAGTCTTCATAACTTTCTACCTCGCCATAGCCCATTAATAGCACAGCTACTCGCTCACTCTGTTTTTTTGACTCCCCAATATAGCCTTCGGGAATTTCACTTGTTGTTACCATAACTTTCTCCTGGCTTTTTCTCATGTTTGGGAGACAAGTTAGATTGCCCCTCTACTTACAATATATCCCCTCTAGGGGGATATTGGGAGAAAGAAACTATCCCTATCAGAGAAATCAGAAAATTTAATAGCCCTTGGCTGTCATCGTGGTGCTAGAGTGTTGCTGAGCAAGTCTCCAGAGAGTATCAGCGGACATATCTATTTCATCAGTCCAAACAACATCCGTGCCATGCTCACCAACCTGGACGCACTCGAATAATTTTGGTGCGTTTCGTAGAGGGGTATAGACACGGAAGGTATTAATAAGGGTGGACAGGTCAACAATGTCTTCACCACCTTGATCCCAACAGATATGTAGAGTATTCTGTTTCTCACCAGCAGAAACGGCGGCAATACGAGGCAAAACTTTCTTTACCATAATTATTATCCTCTTTCGTTCAGTTCGAGCCATTTGATGGCGATAGTTTCCCTGTTCGCTCTAGCCCATTTCATCGCTTCTGCAATTTCAGCTTTTCTCGCTATGCCCGCGATTACCACCAAATCCCCAATCCGAACCAATACTTGACAATTACTTCCCACAATATGAAAGTGTGGCGGGTGGTGATCGCCAGCATACATACGAATGCTTATCGCACCAAAGCGTTGCAAAGTTGGCATCTAGCCTCATTTTAGTGTAAATATTGCGCCTATTTGACATTCCCTATCAGAGGAATCAGAAATTTTTATACCCCAATTAGACAAACAGCAACAAAACTTAATGTTAAGATTGAGAGACGAAAAGTCCAAAATGGCATAAACCGTGTTGAGTAGCTTACCATTTCCGAATCAAAGTGGAGACCAACTAGTTAGCAAGGTCGTCACCGGGGCGATCGCGGCTCTCTTTAAGCGAACGGGAAAGCTAGAAGCCACCGTTAGAGCGGAGCCTGTGACTAAACTATTACAAGGCAGTCTGGATGGGTTTGATCTGATCGGGCATGATTTACTTATGCACAACGGATTACGCATCAAGGCAATGGAAATGTATTTACAAGCAGTTTCTATTGACTTTGGGGCAATCTTTCAAGGACAAGTAAAACTGAAACAACCAACAACAGCTAGTATGAGAGTAGTCTTGAGTGAAGAAGATTTAACAACATCTTTTAATACTCCTTTCATTGTAGAGAAGCTACAAAAGTTACAATATGAGGGAGAGCATCTGAAATTACAAAACACGCAAATTATTTTTAATGAAGATCGCTCCCTGCAACTGCTAACAGCCGCTACTCTTGGCGAAAATAGACCCCCCTTGGAGCTAGACATTACTGCTCAATTAGAAGCTTATGAGAGACAAAAAATACAGTTTACTCAAGTTACATATAAGGGAGAAACTGAGGCAATAGAATTGAGCGAATCATTGATTAATCATGTTAATGATCTGTTAGATTTAGAGAAATTTGCTCTAGATGGAATTAATCTTAAAGTTGATCGCCTACGGCTACAAAATAAACAAATTATCTTCTATGGAATGGCTCAAATTAATCATTTTCCCAAACGAAAAAAAGATTAATCAATTCATACTAGACAATGCTGATTGTGCATTGTTTGAATCCAATATTGTCATTGAACTGGGGTATATGTCGCCAGATATACAATAATCAAGCTGTTTAATCTCTTAAATAATAAGAAATACTAGAGAAAATCTACTAAGCCATATAAAGTTCCCTAGTTAAGTGAAATTAGGGAACAAAGGTCACCTCAAAAAAACTAGAAACAATAAGAGATTAACAGAAGGAGTTGAAAATGGTACAAGCAGCCAACCTAGAGGGAATAGCTACTCAAAATAAATTTGAGAAACTTAAAGCAGAAAAAGACGGTTTAAAAGTTAAAGATGAATTAGAACGCTTTGCTGAGATTGGTTGGCAAGCAATGGATAAAACCGACCTAGAACATCGCCTCAAATGGCTGGGCATCTTCTACCGTCCTGTTACTCCAGGTAAATTTATGATGCGTCTACGCCTACCCAATGGAATTATAGATAGTACACAATTGCGGGTTTTAGGCGAAATTGCACAACGCTATGGAGAGGACGGCAGTGGTGACATTACCACAAGACAGAACCTCCAACTGAGAGGAATTCGTCTAGAAGATGTTCCCGATATCTTCAGTCGTCTTGAAGCAGCCGGAATGACCTCAATTCAATCAGGAATGGACAATGTACGCAACATTACCGGGTCACCAATGGCTGGACTAGACGAGTATGAACTAATTGATACTAGAGAGTTAGTTCAGCAAGTTCAGGACATGATCACTAACCAAGGAGAAGGTAATCCTGAATTTACTAATCTACCTCGTAAATTTAACATAGCCATAGAGGGAGGCAGAGACAACTCTGTACACGCAGAAATCAATGATATTGCCTTTATTCCTGCTTATAAAAATGGTGAACTAGGATTTAATGTCGTAGTCGGGGGATTCTTTTCGGCTAAACGTTGTGAAGCAGCGATGGAATTAGATGCTTGGGTTCCACCTAACTCTGAAGTAGTGGATTTATGTCGAGCTATTCTCATAGTCTATAGAGATCACGGGTTACGCGCTAACCGTCAAAAATCTCGCTTGATGTGGTTAATTGATGAATGGGGCATAAAAAAGTTCCGTACTGAAGTAGAAAAAGAGCTAGGCCATCCTTTAGAAACAGCAGCCGAAAAAGATGAAATCGACTGGGAAAAAAGAGATCATTTAGGACTATACCCCCAAAAACAAGCAGGATTGAACTATATCGGATTAAACATTCCTGTAGGTCGACTTCAAGCAGAAGACATATTCGACTTAGCACGTATTGCAGAAGTCTATGGGACTAGCGAAATTCGTCTAACCGTTGAACAAAATCTCATTATTCCTAATATTCAGAGTGAGAATTTAGAAGCACTGCAAGCTGAACCACTTCTCTCCAAATTCACACCTACCCCAGGACCTTTAACAAGATCTGTAGTTTCTTGTACTGGAGCACAGTTCTGTAATTTTGCTCTAATTGAAACTAAGAGTCGTGCTCTAGCTGTAGTCAAAGAGTTAGAACAAGAATTAGAGTTATCTAAATCTGTCCGGCTCCATTGGACTGGCTGCCCTAATTCTTGTGGACAACCTCAAGTAGCAGATATTGGATTAATGGGTACTAAAGTTCGCAAAAATGGCAAAACCATAGAAGGAGTGGATCTGTACATGGGCGGAAAAGTAGGCAAAGAAGCTCAACTCGGAACTTGTGTTCAAAAAGGCATTGCTTGTGAGGAGCTTCTGCCTGTTTTACGTCAAATTTTAATTGACAATTTTGGCGCAACCCCTAAAGCCGTTTAAATCTAGGGGGAAAAGTTAAGAACTGTAAAGTTTTAACGAGATGTAACAAATAAAGGTTCACGGGCAGTGTATAAAAATAACTTGAGGGTAGAAATTACCTAGTAAGAGTCAAGCTCAAACCTTATTTAATGCAGTTAACGGGATTTATGAAACAAGCGTAAAGTTTTCTCAACTTTCTGAGAAAAAAAACCAAACTACTCAGAAAAAGGTGAGATAATAAATCTTGGTTCTCGGCAAAAACAAGGTGAGAGCGCAGTTCAAAAAAGACCACAGTCTAAAAGATAGGAGATAATACAAATGTTTGACGCATTTACCCGCGTTGTAGCTCAGTCCGATGCTCGTGGAGAATTCCTCAGCACATCTCAATTGGATGCTCTCAGTGCAGTTGTTGCAGAAAGCAACAAACGTATTGATTCTGTCAACCGCATCACAGGCAATTCTTCTGCTATTGTTTCCAATGCTGCCCGCGCTCTTTTTGCTGAACAGCCTCAATTAATTCAACCAGGTGGAAACGCTTACACAAACCGTCGTATAGCTGCTTGTCTACGTGACATGGAGATTATCCTACGCTATGTTACCTACTCTCTTTTCACAGGAGATGCTAGCGTACTCAATGATCGTTGCTTAAACGGGTTACGCGAAACCTACGTTGCTCTAGGAGTACCTGGTGTTTCTGTAGCTGCAGGCGTACAAAAAATGAAAGAAGCAGCTATCGCTATCGTCAATGATCGCAATGGCATCACTTCAGGAGACTGCAGTGCTATCGTTTCTGAAATCGCTAGCTACTTCGACAGAGCAGCAGCAGCTGTAGCTTAAGAAGTACCTGTTAAAAACACTTAGAGAACATAAAAAAACAATCGGGAGATACTAACATTATGTCGAAAACCCCCTTAACCGAAGCTGTTTCAACCGCCGATTCTCAAGGACGTTTCTTGAGCAGCACTGAATTACAAGTTGCTTTCGGTCGTTACCGTCAAGCTGTAAGTGGATTACAAGCAGCTAAAGCACTCACCGCTAATGCTCAAAACTTGATCAACGGTGCAGCTAATGCAGTTTACCAAAAATACCCCTACACCACTCAGACTCAAGGTCTTAACTTTGCTGCTGATCAACGTGGTAAAGAAAAATGTGCTCGTGACATTGGTTATTACCTCCGCATCATCACCTACTCTTTAGTAGCTGGTGGAACAGGACCACTCGATGAGTACCTAATTGCTGGACTTGATGAAGTAAACCGCACATTTGAACTATCTCCTAGCTGGTATATTGAAGCTCTCAAATATATCAAAGCTAATCACGGTTTAAGTGGCGATTCCAGAGACGAAGCTAACTCCTACATCGACTATGTAATCAACGCCTTGAGCTAATTGTTATAAGTCAAAATGATGTGATTTCTAAGGCCTGGAACAGCAAGCGGTTGTTAGCACTGATAGTTGGCAATCGTTAGCAGTTCCAGGTCGTGTTATATGTAGGGTTATATGGAACAAGAAAGCACTCTCACAGTTGAACAAGCAATCAGTAATCTCCAGCAAACAGAAGATCCCAGTCTAAGATACTATGCAGCCTGGTGGTTAGGACGCTTTAGGGTAAAAGAACCAGCAGCTATAGAAGCCCTTCTGAACGCCTTACAAGATCAAACAGATCGCGGAACCGACGGTGGTTACCCCCTACAGCGTAACGCAGCCAAAGCTTTAGGAAAACTAGAAAATCTCAGCGCAGTACCTCCATTAATAGACAGTCTCTCTTCAATAGACTACTATGTGCGAGAATCTGCAGCCCAAGCTTTAGAAACGCTAGGAGATACTAGAGCTATTCCCGCTCTTTTAAAACTACTAGAAGGGGGTTTAGCATCTGCTATGGCTGTCAGTGGTAAACCTCATCTCAGGCAGCCCTATGAAGCCGTTATAGAAGCTTTAGGGACTTTAAAGGCTACCCAAGCCATCCCAGAGATAGAACCATTCTTAAAGCACGAAATACCTAAAGTGCAGTATGCAGCATCTCGCGCTCTCTATCAATTAACCAATAACCCTCTATATGGCGAACAGTTAGTACAAGCACTAGCAGGGGAAGATCTGCAGTTGCGTCGTGCTGCGTTAATGGATTTAGGAGCGATAGGTTATTTACCAGGAGCAGAAGTTATCGCTAATACTTTAGCTGAA
>CASBQB010000150.1 GCA_949127655.1 Chroococcales cyanobacterium PMM_0086
ATACCCAAATGGTCAATGTCTTGTACATCTATTTGTATTGCTGATGTCACTTTGGCTACCTTAAATCTATTTAGATTAAAATAACCTTTTTACGATTTCACCTGCTGAATGTGGGTTAGAATTCCATCTCTCTTCTATCAAAGAAATGTTAAGAATCTCGACTGAGGTGCGTATTTTTCCACTCCTAACACTTTCATTACAGCCTTCACCTTATCTCAATCCAATAATAAAAGAACTCGAAGATCTAGGCTATCAAGTCTCAATCGTTAAAGTAGAATATGAACTGCAAAAAGGCGGGAATCAAATGCTAAAAATTAATCAGTCTCGTTAAATTCTGTTCTTTCAATATCTACAACCTCTCGACGTAATGTCACAGTCTGAGGGATGCTTGTCGTTGTACGGCGCTTAGAAATGCGAACCTCTTCACGCAAGAGAAGACGTTTTCTAACTACGACAATCTCTTCAACCAGGGGAATGATCAGAACTCCATCTTCATTGCGTACCTTGGGTATATTGCCTTCTACCAATTGATTAATCTCAATATGTTCAACCACTACCTCCTCATGCGTCACTGGTGTATAAATCACTTCCTCCCTTGTCTCAATACGCTTGTGAACCTGCACCTTAGACCTTGTGACCTCCTCTTTCTCCACAGTCAACTCCTCAGCCACGACCGGAATAACTGTCTCCTCTCTACCTAAATTGAGTAAATAAGTATTATTCTTTTGATGTACTAAGTTCTGACTATCCACGACTAATTGTGAACCATCCTCGAACTCCACTGTCAGATTCACATCCTCTACATTTACGACTGTACCGAGCAAGCCATCATCACGGATCACAGAAATGCCTTCTTTCATACTCTCATACTTCCTGGTTAGGTTTACTAAAAGAATGATAGACAAAAGCTTTGCTCTGTCTATCATCCAAAGATCTTAAATTCTACTTAAATAGTATTAGCGTTCGCTACGAACTTTTTCCCAAGCATACTTAATGACTGGTGCATTTTGATCCCAAGTACCAGGATTCTTTTCTTCCCAAATGCGACGAGAATCAGCTTCAACTGCAGTCCAAGGGCTGCTACGGAAAGGCTCACGAGTAGCCAAAGAATAGCCATAGCTGAAAGCTGGCTGTAAATGCTGATAAGTTACACCACTATTAGTCAGGTTTTTGTTATAAAAGTTGTGGAAATCAGAATCATATTCAGCCAGAGTGCGTAAAGCAGGAACTTCCTCAATTTCCACATCTTGACGACGCAGAGTTTCTTTAATTGTTTGGATTTTTTCAACAACTTCTTTACCCAAGGAAACTTCTTCAACAACGCGGGCTGTTTTAGTTACCTTGGCAATCTCATCAACTTCAACTATCTCAAAAGAACGCGCTTGAAACAGATCAGGAGTACTTGCCACTTGACGATCGATAGGACGGCGATTAACTTTAATGGTCTCATCACGCAGACTAACATTTTGAGTTACTTCACGTTCAGTTACAACGTTGTAGATGCGCAAGCGACCGCGCTCAATTTGTTCCTTACCTACTTCCAATTGTTCTTCGATAACATCAATGACATCTTCATGTTTTGAAGCATCTCTGAGTTCTAGATTGTTGTTAATAAGTTTTAGTTCAACAGCACGTTTCTCAATATTAACCATGTCGAAATGAGACATTATTTCAGCAGCGCGGGATACCGCACTATCTGAGACATTAGCGGTAATGATTGTTCCGCCTTGACGAACGCCTTCTAAATATACTTCAACATCTGGTGAAGGAATATTTTTGCGCATAGCTGCGAGTTTAGGTTCATCGTCTTTGTCATCGTTGGTGAGGATATCTAAGTCCCCTTTAGCATAGCCCTCTTCCAATAAGCCATTGTATGCTTTCATCCCTTCGTTTCTATCGTCAAATAAACCAATTACCGTTTTCATATAATCCTCTCTGGGAAGTATCTAAAGTAACAGCTAAAAAATTGATTAGCATATGTTTATGCTAGGCTACTAGAAACAGGCCTGCACTCTATCTTTAGATATGTATTGTAATTTGACCTACTTAGTTCTAAGGGCGAGGAGTCGGTTTTCGAGCGACTCCCCTTCCTTAAAATTACTCGCTCAAAGAAACTTGAGCTACTGGCCTAGACGCTTGTAGAATTGGGGTCGTAGTGACAGAATCCTGCACTAGGGTAAAGAGAGGATTAGAGAGAATTCCTGCTAAGGAAGTAGCAATTAAAGAAAGAACCAACCCCACTTGGAGAGGACGCATACCTGGAAGATTCCAGCGAATCTCTGGATAGTTTTTGACGACTTCTGACATTTCATGAGGTTCTTTGACAACCATCATCTTAACCACACGAATGTAGTAATAGATAGAAATGACACTAGTGAGAAGTCCAAGAATTACTAAACCATAGAGTCCAGCTTGCCAACCTGCCCAAAAGAGATAGATTTTCCCAAAAAAGCCCGCTAGAGGTGGAATACCTCCTAAGGAAAGGAGACAGATACTCAGTCCAAGAGTCAGCAAGGGATCTTTTTGATAGAGTCCCGCATATTCGCTAATTTGATCTGTTCCTGTACGCAGAGAAAAGAGAATAATACAGCTAAAAGCCCCTAAGTTCATAAACAGATAAGCCAACAGATAAAAAATCATGCTGGAGTAACCTGCATCGCTATTAGCGATTAAGCCAATCATCACAAAACCAGCTTGTCCAATGGAGGAATAAGCTAACATCCGTTTCATACTAGTTTGAGCTAGGGCTACCACATTCCCTAAAATCATACTGAGAATAGCGAGGGCTGTAAAAATGAAGTGCCATTGTTCGGTTAGAGCACCAAAAGATGTTACTAATAGACGGATAGCTAAAGCAAATCCTGCAGCTTTAGACCCAACCGATAAAAAAGCTACTACTGGAGTTGGGGAACCTTCATACACATCGGGTGTCCATTGGTGGAAAGGTACAGCAGAGATTTTAAAAGCTATTCCCGCGATGACGAAAACTAGAGAGATCGCTAGTCCTAGAGATTGTGAACCATTGGGATCAGTGATTTTTGAGGCAATCATCTCTAAGTTCGTTTCTCCTCCAGATAGTCCATACAACAAGGACAACCCATAAAGGAAAATAGCTGAACTAGAAGCACCAATTAAGAGATATTTCAAGGCTGCTTCATTAGACCGTGAGTCTCTTTTCATGTAGCCTGTCATCAGATAAGAGGAGATACTGAGCATCTCTAAGGAGATGAAGATCATCACTAGTTCATTTGCGCCTGATAGAAACATCGCTCCTAATGTCGCTGTCATCAAAATAGCGATAAACTCAGCTAAAGATGTCCCTGTCTGTTCTACGTAGCGAACAGACATCAGAACAGTCACAACTGTTGAAAGAGCAATGATCCCCCTGAAAATAATACTCAGATTGTCTGAATTAAAAGATCCTAGAAAAGCATTGGGCGTTGCTGTATCCCAGCCTAGATAAAGCGCTCCAATAGACAGGAGTAACCCTGTAATTGCTAAATAGGGTAAAGTCCCAGCAGATCTACGTCCACTGATTAAATCGATTATTAGAACCAACAAAAGGGTTACAATAATCATCAATTCTGGTAAGATTGTTCCGGTGTTAAGTTGACTCGAAATGTTGCTTGAAAAATCCATAGCTTGAAAAAGACTTACAAAGCTTAATCTTTCCTTCAACAAGTTAAGAAGTGCGAAAAAAAACTAACTTTTTATTGAAGGCTTTCTATTATCTTACTTCAAAGTATCTCTAAATCTTCTATAGAGCAATCTTGAAGCATATCCGATAGCCTGATTAATGATCAGGATTCCGAATTTCTCGTTTTTTTGAGAGGGGATTATAGGCTTTTCGGCTTGCTCCTGGAGTGCCAGTTGTTTCAATTCATAAAATTTAATTAAATGATCTTTATCGTTGGATTTTCTAACTAATTCTTCCATTAGCGTAAGCATTTTATCCAAAATACCTTTTTCTCTTCTTTGAATATAGTCTTCGGGATTAGTACTAAACTTGGCTTTTCTCTCTTGATAGAAGTTTTTAAGCTTGGTGATTACGAAAGAATCTATACTCGATTCTTTCTTTGTAATTATTGTACTTACCCAGAGATAGAATTCAGCTCTGCAAAGCTTGCTCCCGTCTCCTGTGCGCCATGAGGCTGTACTCCCTGAGCTCTCTTCTCTTTGAGCACTTCCTATCCTCTTCTTGAATCCGCCTATATCTGAGAATCTAGATTCAAAAGGATAAATCAAATTGATTAATAAGGCTCTTAATCCTAAATTAAATCTAAACTCGTCAAAGATTTGATTATACTTAGTGAATTCTGATGAATAAATTAATTCTTGCAGTTTATCTTTAATTTCAGCTTGCTTAACGTCGTTATCATCAATTTGAGTCGCAAGAAATCTAGTAAACTCAGAAATTTTTATCCCGTATTTAGTTGCCACACTTCTAAGATGTTTTTTGTAGTAGGGTGATTTTCTCGTTTTGTTTCTTTCTAAGTCTCGTTGAGCTAACCAGACGATAAGAGAGCGGCGGTTCCCTTCGATCTGATCTACACGAACATTACTTACTTCTGGGAACTCGTGGCTAAGTTGCTGTTTGATCCTGCTTATTAAGCTACTGCTGATTTTATCGAAAGTTTGCACACCAGGACGAGGCGCGCTCCCACATTGTGATGATAAATTTGCCCAGCAGCAGCCTCTCTAGTAGATGTGTTGGAAGTCGTCAAAATTTGTAGGATCTGCCATTCCCAGGAACTCGCACTGTACCCCAGATTCTGGAAAGGTAATTACCGTAATCGCCTTTAGGCGCAATAAGATTTGCTTGGCGAGGTCCGTATCTGGTTGGTTGGAACAATGATGCAATTGCACCAGCGCCCAAAGAAATTGCCGCACCAAGCAAAAATGCCATAGAAAATAATTAAATCTTTTTTTTAATCCCTAGATTTAACCATACTAGACTAGGAAGTGTGCCCTCTACACTCTGCTAGCCTAGAAAAACATTTGACAAAATTAAAGAGTTGTCGCTAAAAATCTATTTTAGACCTTAGGTTGGAAGGATTTAATCAGTTTTTGTCCAAATTTGATACCTGGCTCTTCAATCAGATAATAGGTTATTGAGGCAATGACCATAACTATAGAAAGGTTGAGAAGTACACTCAAGAGAAAGTTGACAGTGGGAAATAAAGTCCACTTCAGCGTTAAGAATAAATTTGGCAGCCAGTTTTTAGTCAGATTTAAAACATCAAAATGGACCAAATATGCACTGTAACTTATTTGTCCTAGATAACAGGAAAATCTATTAACTAGAAGCGGGAAAGACTTTAACTGTAGAAAGAAAGCCAATGCTACGAAGACCAATCCCCTAAATAAAAGCTCTAGACTAGTATCAATTTTGGAGGCAAAGGAAAAAGCCAAAAAACTTAAACCCATTATCAGTAATGGCTTCATCGTATTGAGCCATAAATATATCGGGTTTTTTAGATTAACTGTTGTCGAGGTGTCCAGGAGAGCGACCATCTTGCTCCCCCAAGATGATTCTAGCGCTGGTTTCTGAAGTAAAGGACTGCCTTGATGCGTAGACTTAACAACTGTTTCTAAATATAAAAAGTAGAGTATAATCCCAAAGAAAAACATGGGGAGTTGGTTAGGCAACCAATAGTAAAGAAATGCTTGCCAAAGCTCATTATTATCAATAAGTGGATATTTCTTAAGGAAAAACGATAAAAACTTGCTCAAAATAAAGCAGATACCTGTTAACCAGACTGCTTGTTTTAGTGAGGTCATTTTCTTGTATAATAATGGTACCATTAAATAAAATGGCATTTCAATCGCCACCGACCATCCACCTGGTACTAAAGTATTTATCCAATAGGGAGACCAACCGTTGAGAAAGGTTAGATGAGCCAGTAAGTTTGGTACAGTAATAGATTTACCATCTTCTATCCAGTAGCTTGGTCCTAATCCATTTTTAAAAAAATAGTACAATATTACAAAGTAAAAAAAAGGCGCAATTCTGAAAAAGCGCCGATAAAAAAAGCTCTTCAGCATGACTCTCTCTATTGGTGCTTCTTGACCAGCCTGGAAAGCTGGCTTCTTGCTAGAACGACTTCTCATAGATAGAAATAGCGTAAAAGCACTAATGATATAAAAGAGTTGAACACCTGACT
Source organism: Chroococcales cyanobacterium PMM_0086 (assembly GCA_949127655.1). Taxonomy (GTDB): domain Bacteria; phylum Cyanobacteriota; class Cyanobacteriia; order Cyanobacteriales; family Microcystaceae; genus CAISPN01. Next base: position 6,165 of record CASBQB010000150.1, read on the forward strand.
CGCCTTGATTAGCGATAAATTTCAGGATACTAGGTAATTCTTCTATATTAAAGTGGGTATGATAGGCTAAAACCATGAAAATTGCGAAACCTCTTAAAGCATCTATCCATCGGAGTCTATTCATGGTTAAAATACTAGGATTTTTATATATTTTAAAGTAAGTTCAGCAAATTTATGGAGATACTATAGTTTTTATAGTAGAAAAATCTTGATTTTAAACAAAAAACATTTGACAAAGGGGGCAAGATCGTCCTTATCATCATTAAAGAGGTAACTTCTGTCTATATTGAGTATTAATCCCTTTTTCTTATAGGACTACACTTTAAGGTCAATAATAATGTCAAAATTAGTCATTGTCGAGTCTCCAACCAAAGCCCGGACAATCAGAAACTATCTGCCTGAAGGCTATCGAGTTGAAGCATCTATGGGGCATATCAGAGA
>CASBQB010000151.1 GCA_949127655.1 Chroococcales cyanobacterium PMM_0086
GTAGGCTGTACTCCTATAAAGACGTTGCCAAAATGCTTTCCATAGATAAGTAGGTTCTGTCCATCACTATTCAGGTTTCCGGGTGGTTTTCCCCAATTTTCCTCTAAACGTTCAGAATAAGGGGTCAGTCTTTCATATTCTTCAACTGACATCCGATGAGCTATATTTAGTTCTGGACTCTGATACTGTGCTTGGGCATCATGGATGACTAACTCCATCAACTCTTTAGCTGAGTTAGGTACATCTTGTACATCATAGCCGTTGTTTTGCAGTCCTCTTATTACCTCATAGATTGAGCCAAAAACATCTAGATAGGCTGCAGTTCCTACATTACCTTTATCTGGTGGGAAGCTAAAGACGGTGATGGCGACTTTCTTCTCTATTTTGGGTTTTTTGCGTAGGTTAGCCCATTTTAGGGCGCGTTGGGCAATCGCTTCAACTCTATCCTGTAAGGCTATAGAGCGTCCTGTTGCCCCGTCCCGACCAGATACTATAATTGGCTCTATAGCTCCATCTAGTTCTGGTATGGCTATCTGTAGGGCTACTTGGACGGGGTGTAGTCCTAAATCGCTTTCTTCCCATTCTTCGGTGGTTTGGAAGACTAGCGGTAGTGTACACATATATGGACGATTCAGCTTTTTCAGGGCTTCTATTGCTCTAGGATGGTCCTGTCTTGCTGGTCCACCTACTAAAGCAAAGCCTGTTAAAGATACTACTGTATCTACTACTGTAATTGGGGCTACTCCTTTGATGCTTGTATCGTAGAAGTATGCTTCAACTGGTTTGCTGAAGTCTAAACCTCCTGCAAAGACACATATTACTCTTGCACCCATTGCTTCTAGTTCTTGGATCATTGCTACATAGTGGGCATCATCTCCAGTCACTAGGTGGGTGCGCTGCAAAATTAGTCCTACACAGGGCGCTAGGGGATCTTTTAGTTCATCTGTTATATCGGTTCTGCTGTTATACCATTGTAGATAATCGCTTAAATTCTCGAACATTTTAATCGAGAGGGGGTGCCAGATACCCATATCAGGGAATAGTACTGGGTCTAGGTATTTGATCCCATCTTGTTTATTTGCTTCTTTAAAGACATAGCGATCTGCTAGCATCAATAGGAAGTTTTCCAGATTTTCCGGTGAACCACCTAACCAATATTGAAAGCTCTGCATGAAGTTACGAGCGTCTTGAGCTTTTTCAATAGGTAGATACTTTAAGACTTGGGGTAAGGTGCGCAGCAGCTTTAACATTGCATCTTCAAATGATGCGCCTGATTTTTCTTTGCGCTTACGCATGAACTGACCAATTGCACTTTTGGACTGTCCTAATTGTGCCATTGAGAAGGTGCCTAGTTTGTTGAGGCGCATCACTTGAGGCATTGAGGGAAATACGACAATTGCTTCTAGTTGATCTCTGTGAGGAGTTACTGCAGCGACCACTTTATCAGCTAGGTCTTCAATAAAAATTAAAGATGCTATAAATATATTTGCTTTGGCGATATCTTTCTCGAATTCTGCATAGTTTTGTGGGTCTCTTAGTTCTTCTATCAGATAGCCACTTATTTCGATTGCCAGTTTGCTATTTTTTTCGTTGATTGCTTTAACCGCCGCAGAGATAGAACTCTGATATTGCGGTTCTAGCACGACATAGACCACCTTAAGTAATGATCTCCCATTTAGCTTATTAGGGGCTATATGGCGAATGGTGGACTTGACGTGAGTGAACATATATTAAATTCTCCTCTTTTTATGGTTCTGTAGAGTCTAAATCTTTATATCGCTATCTGTTTTTTATCAGAAAAAGAATACTCAATTATCTTCTATTCTCTGATCTGACACAATTTGATATAAATTATTGACTTTTTCTTAATAAATTTTAACAATCATAGTTGCATTTACTCTAGCTAATATTAATAAAAATTAATGTTGACTAATTACATTAATTGTGTTATCAAAATAAAAAAATGGATATGGAGGAGCTTTAGAAAAGGCTGACGCTAAAGCAATTAAAACCCTTATAATTACTTGGAAGTTACCTCAACCTACTCTTTATGAGGCGGCAGTAACCTTGCCGTAGTTTAAAATGCAAATAGGCGTTCCTAAAGAAATTAAAGATCAAGAGTTCAGAGTTGGTTTAAGTCCAAGCAGTGTAAGGATTATCAGCGATCAAGGACATCTAGTATATGTAGAAAGTGGGGCAGGAATAGGCGCAGGTTTTGATGATGCTGAATACCAAAACTCAGGCGCAATAATTGTCAAGAATGCAGAAATGGTCTGGAAGCAAGAGATGGTAGTCAAAGTAAAAGAACCTCTACCTGCTGAATATCTTCACCTGCAAGCTCGAGGGATACTTTTTACTTACCTTCATTTAGCAGCAGATCGCCTCTTAACAAATAGGTTAATAGAGTCGGGAATTAATGCTATTGCCTATGAAACAGTAGAATTAGCTGATGGTAGATTACCCCTTTTAACTCCGATGAGTATCATTGCCGGACGTTTAGCAGTACAATTTGGTGCAAGATATCTAGAGAAACAACAAGGGGGTAGAGGAGTTTTACTAGGCGGAGTTCCGGGGGTCGCTTCTGGTGAAGTGGTCATTCTTGGAGGCGGGGTAGTTGGTACAGAAGCTGCCAAAATAGCGGTTGGAATGGGCGCACAAGTTACCATTTTGGATATTAATGTTGAGCGTCTAGTTTACCTAGAAAACCTTTTCGGTTCACGGGTCAAACTCCTCTATAGTAATTCTACGCAGATAGAGTCGGTTGTACCCAAGGCTGACTTATTAATAGGGGGAGTATTAGTACCTGGGCGTAGAGCACCTATTCTAGTCTCGCGTGAACTAGTGCGTCAAATGAGGAAGGGTTCTGTAATTGTTGATGTAGCAGTAGATCAAGGTGGATGTATAGAAACTTTACGGGTTACTTCTCATTCTCACCCTACATATGTTGAGGAAGGGGTGGTGCATTGCGGGGTTCCAAATATGCCTGGTGCGGTACCTTGGACGGCTACACAGGCACTTAATAACAGCACTCTACCGTATGTATTGAAGTTAGCTAAAAGAGGCTTAGAAGCCCTAACAGATGACCCTGCTTTAGCTAAAGGGTTGAATGTCAAAAGTTATCGACTTGTCCATCCTGCAGTTAAAGAGGCTTTTCCTGATATTTAGTAGATGATCTAGTTTAGATAATTGTTTTCTAAATGTAGAGCAATAGCTTTAGTTTGAGCTAAATTATGTCCTGTTGTTTGAATAGATAGCCCATAACCTTCATCAGTCCAAGTTAAGATAAACTCTATTTTGCCATCAGGAAAAGTTCGTCGAATAGGATTTATTCTTTGAGGGTTAAAGGGAAGCGAATTAATTATCTCTTTAACGTAAGGAGAACGAATAATCTTTTCTGAAAATGCCTCTAAGATATTTTTACCGTGCTCATCTCTAAGAGCGATTTTTTTATCTTCAGGGGCAAGATCAGTTTTAGGAACCAAGGAGAGAATAGCTATTTCCTGCTTAGGAAAGTATAAACGAGATCTCTCATTAAATAGAGACCCCATTGCTGAAAGACTAATATAAACTTCCCCATCAATTTCTTCTTCATCTAGAAGAGAGCTTAAAATGGCCTCATCTAAATCTATTTCTAGTTCTGATTTAAGTAAAGTAGCATCTTCTTCTAGTTGTTCAAAAACCGTTGCATTATTTAACCATAGTTGCAAGTCTAAAGCTATCGGTTGAGGTAGTAGCTCTATAATATCTGAAAAATTCTCAAATAGATAGTATATAGGTATATTTAAAGCCTGTCCAATCATACCAGCAAAAGAGATTTGAGCTTTGTATCCTCCTGTAGCATTGATGGCAATATTTTCAGCACCGAACTTACGCGCTTCTGTACTTATTTCTCTGACTAAACTTTTTAAGCCTTTTTGTTGAAAATCTTTGATATTCTTATCAGATAATCCCTCCAATACTTTCAGTTCTACTTCAGTAAAAGCATAGGGATTTTTTGTCTGCTCATAGTATAATTTTAAAAGTTGACCGATCTTTCTCCCTTGTTCTGTGTCAGAAACTAAGAGAACTAATTTTCTTCTTTTATCTAGTACTCCTTTGGCGCAGATTTTAGTAATAGAATTTATTTCTGCCCCACAAGTTTTATCATTTCCCTCTAACTTGAGCATTAACAGAGATACTTCAATCCAGTTTTCTGCTTCTGAAGCCCTTTTTAAGGCATTTTCTGCTGGAAGATGTCGGAGATTTCTCAATAAACTGGTTCCGACTGTGCAGATCAAAATATTAGTCATAGATTTAGTAGATAGTCTCGTTTAAAATAATTGACCATCTATCTTGAATATAAGATAATTGATGCGTGTTTTTAGAGAAAAGCAATACTTCTTTTTAAATGTTTATTCGGATATCTCTACCTATAATTAGAGTAATTTCTCTCAAAGGCAGTCAGATCAAGCAGTGTTGAGGGTGTAGAAACCGAACAGAGATTCTAATTTATTAAATGATGTTTTAAAGCAAAGCGTACTAACTCAGCACGGTTATTACTCTCTGTCTTCCGCAAAAGACTACTGACATACTTTTCTATAGTTTTAGGACTGAGATGGAGTTGATGACCCATTTCTATATTAGAAAGTCCATTACTAATTAAAGCGAGCACTTCTTGTTCTCTAGTTGTTAAATGTAGAGTAAATTTAGGATAAGAAGGAGCTTCGTTTTTAGCTTCTACATAATATTTCTGAGATTGAAAAATTTGAGAGCGTTCTAATAAGTTTCTGACTATAGCGCCTAATTCTTCTATTTCAAAAGGTTTAGGTAAATAGACATCACACCCTGTTTGATAGCCGCGAATTCTCTCTTGTGTGCTACCATATTCAGTTAAAAGAATGACTGGAAGTAAGCGAAGTTCAGGTCGTTTACGGACTTGTTTAACCAACTCATAGCCATCAATTTGAGGCATCTTGATATCTGAAACCAAGAGATGAGGACGATGGGTATCTAATAAGCTTAAAGCTTGCAGCCCATTATTAGCAGTTACTACCAAATAGCCAGATAATTCTAAAAAGTCCTTAACTAATAGACAAATTCCGGCATCATCATCTGCTACTAGAATCAGTAAAGGCATTGATTATATTTCTTAGCTCTCCTCTAGATCTTAACAAACTTTTTGAGTAGAGTTTAAAACACTTTTTGCTCTATCTAAATCATAGGGAAAGGGTGGTTTAAGTGGACGATAATCTTTTGGATGTGCTGTTCCATGACGTAAAAGTGCATTGACCACTAAGCAGGAAGACTCACTAGTATTTATAGCACCATGAGGTACCCCTCGCGGAATTGTGACTACTTGGGGACAGTCTTCACCCAATGGAATATATTGATATTGACCATTCTGTAAGATGACTAAAACGAAACTACCACGCACCACTAAAAGCTGATCTGTTTGAAAGTGATGGACAAATAGTTCATCTATTGTTTGAGCTGGAATATTTACTAATACTGTTTCATTGCTCGATTGAGGGGTATAAAACTGGGACATTCCCCCTTGTATCGATTCTAGCTTACGAATAGACAAGCCTGAGAGACGGCCCATTGCTTTAATCTCCTGAAGCTCTTTATATATTTATCCTAACTAATTTTTTTTAAAGTTTTGCTATCTTTGTAACATTTATCTCCATATTATGGTAGAGAGCTAATTTTTTTAGAGAGGATATTGAGCAGGGTCTGGCCGATGCTGGTCTTGTGACAGAATTTATAGCAGTAGCCACAAAGATTAGTCCTCTCTTTAAAACCCTTAAACTCAACACTCTACTTGCCTCCTGCCTTCTGCTATATTAGGGGGCTAAAGCTCCGTATTTGGCTCTGAACTCTGAGGCCGCTTTTATCAATCCGGGTTCAGAAGTAGTACTAATCTTGTAAACTTTGAAATGCTCATTTTCACTGAGATAGACATCATAAGAAGAACCCAGATAGGGACGATATTGAGGGTTATTAGCAATGTAAACCTCAAAAAAAGAAAGAACTGTGGGATTGAGATAGCTTTTAAGTAGACTTGGCTCAGGTAAGGTCAGATTGGGAATAGAATCTATGGTTTTCGTTATACCACCATCTATTTTGGAGAAGTCAACATGGGCCTGTCCTTCAGCGAGGACTAGATATTTGTTCGGTGTATTCAACCAGACAAAGGAACGTACTTGCTCGAAAACAGCCGGGGTAGCTGGATCATAATTGCCACTAATCAAAATGACAGGGATTTTAATCTCACTCAATCCCTTTTCTCCAAAGATGCCACTGTTAACCGGATTGGCTGCGACCACTGCCTTAACTCTAGGGTCTCGGAAGTTGTAAACTTGGCGGGGTAATTTTAACGCTTGACACTGGAGTAATAGAGAGGTATTTAGTCCTCCATAGAGGCGATCGCAGAGCTTTTGCAGGTAGTCAAAATCGATTACAGCACCTGCGACGGCTAGAACTGTGTATCCGCCAAAGGAATGTCCACCAACACCAACGTTTTCTAAATCCAGCCGTCCGCCAAACTCGGCTTGATTGCGCCGTTCTAGTTCATCAATAACATAGCTGATATCTTTGGGACGATTGATAAATTCTTGTAGGTCAAAGACTTCCCTAGAGTAGCCTTCTAATAATGCTTTAGCTTGTTTCGTATCGCTGCCCGGATGTTGAGGCATGGCAACTACAAAGCCGTAGGAAGCTAAATGTTGTGCGATATCTTCAAAGCTTTCTGGACTAGAAGCTAAACCATGAGAGAGAACTACAACAGGAGTTTTTCCCTCCCGCCACTGTTTGGGCTTGTAGAGAATGACATAGAAGGTGCGATCACGAGATTTGTCAGTCAGGGTAAAGGTTTCTTTTTGAAATCCTAGCTTCCCTGGTTTGCGGATATCAGGAAGCTGGGCAAAATTTGCTGGGGGGTCTGTCGCCGCTTCTTCGGTTGATAGCTTTCCCATTACATCGGTATAGATCTCTGTTGCATTGACTACCTTATCAATCTCTTGGACAAGTCCGATAATCAAGTCTATTTGCAACTGCATATTCGTTGGAAACTTACGCAGGACATTGAGTACAGTCAGTCCTTCTGGATCTAAAGCTGCTTGGACAAGAGCCGCTCTTAGAGCATATTTACCATTGATTCCTCCTTCAATGGTAATGCCTTTACCAAAACGATTCAGGAGGTCTTCGCCCATTGCGCTATTGAAAAAGCGAGACACCATCACAGGACTAATGTCAATCCGTTTGACCAGTAGTTCACGGAATTTTGCCTGCTGTTCTGAGTCAATCGATCCCATATAAAACCCTAAATCTTTATTGATTGTGCCATCTTTAGCAAAGGTTTCTAATGAAGATACTCTCAATGACCAGTCGATTGGTCCATAGGTGAAATAAATCTTTTCAGCAGCCTTCACGGGAAGGGAAGTCGCTAGGGTACAGATAAAACTGAGAATTAGTGGACGAAAAGACTTCATAAAGTTATTATTTAGAAGATAAGAGACAAGCACTACTGGAAGTGTTTAGGGTATATCTGGGTGAACATCCTTATTTACAAGCTTTTATTGAAATAGTATAGGTTTTAGCTATAGATTCCGCATCGCCTACAAATAAATTTATTTGGTAAGGTTGTTCACTACCATCAGGAGTGTCTGAAATGACTAAAGGTTTTCCAGCAGTTAGTTGAGGTTTGTTATTGTAAACTTCATCAGCCTTCGTATCACTGTATTTGAGGAACATTCTGATAGAGTAAGTTCCCTCAGTTAAAGGTGTTAAAGTAGCTATATAACGTTTGTATTGAACGTTACTTCCAACGGCAAAGTCTGTATTCCAGTTATCCCTTTTTAAACTAGCAACCCCAATAGGAATCTTAGGCGCAGACACGGTTTTTTTAAGGAGTATTTGTCCCTCTTCCCCACCAACTACCTTTAAAGGGGTACAAACTTCAGCGGAAAATGATTGATCATAAAAATTTAAAGTTAGACCTGATGAAATTAACAAAGTTGTCGTTAGAAATATCGATTTTTTCATGTAAGTATTTATCTGAGATAGTTTTTAACAAACTTTAGAATAAGTGCAACTCACTTTTACTAAAAAAATAGTAAATATGCTCAGAAGATTGTCATTTGAAAAGTAACTTTTTAGAAGTCACCAACTTTCTATCATATCAGCTTCCAAATTTTTATTCTTAGCATTTCGTGCCAAAAGCTATTGTTTTTAAGAAGATTTCAGAATAGTATATAAGGATCACGCTAGGTGAACTGTCATAAGTCTCCCCATAGCTGATCGTAGCCAGAAGAATATCCGATTAATCTTGTTCTAATTCTTGAATATGAGCGCGATCCCTCTAGTGCGAGTAAGTGCGGTTTTACCATTCGTGAAGTTTCTCGCTCAAGTGGGCGCGCCGACTGAAAAACTTCTAAATCAAGCGAGATTGTCTACCACTATCTTAGACGATCCACAAGCCTTGATGCCCCTGTATCAAAGCTTCGCTTTTGGTGAAAAAGCAAGACATAGCGAGGGAATAGAACTTCTTGGTGCGTTAGTGAGTCAGAGAACGGAAATAGTGGATCTTGGTGTGTTTGGCAGTCTAATTTTACAATCGCTAACCCTGCACGATCTCCTTAACACGCTCGCATCTAAACTTGTCTTACATAATTCGGGCGCGCGGGTGTGGGTGACAGAGGAAGAGGATCGAGTCTGGTTACACCATCAATTCATCAATCCCGCTAAGATCGAAAATCAACAGGCGCAGTATTTCGTCTGTCTGTTGATTCTCAAAGCAATTCAGTTAGTGGCAGGTAAGCAATGGCATCCCGATGAACTACACTTTCAAGCGAGTGAATTAAAGGGGTTCAGAGAGCTAAACATTCTTTTTAATACACATGTTCGATTCAATCAATCCGATAACGCCTTCTGCATTCCAAAATCCCTATTAAGCCTACCTTTGAAACGGTCAGGAGTAGATCCTTCCCTACAACTTCAAGAGATCCCTTCTTGTACTAATTTAAAGAATCGAGCCAGCAACTGCTTCGATCACTCCTGCAAGATGGCTACCCTCCTATAGAACTGATAGCGGAAGCTGCCGGAATGAGTGTTCGCAGTTTTCAACGAAGGTTGTCCGAGGAAAAGTTGAGTTATTCCCGTATTGTCGAGGAAGTTCGATTCGATATCGCGATA
>CASBQB010000152.1 GCA_949127655.1 Chroococcales cyanobacterium PMM_0086
TAACCTTTGGTGAGCTAGTTTCACACTATTCTTTAGAGTCCCGGTTAGCCGATGTTTACGGTCTTTTCTGTAAACAGCTTAATCGTCATCCTTTACCGAAATTCCCACAAACTTTTGAAGATTTAAATAAGAAGAATGTCCAAAAAAGAGCAAGTTGAATTTTCGTTTTCTGTTCAATATGAGCAATTATCTCAATATGGTGTTTTGTTTTCTTATCTCAAAAAAGAGGCAAATATCTCCAAAAATTCTGACTCACTCTTACACCCTCTAGTGGCTTTCTGGTTGCCACTAGCTTATAAGAAGTCATCGGATTTTCCAAATATTTCAGAAGAAGAAATAAAAAGACTTGCTCTTTGTTCTATTGAGAAATTAAAAGCACATATTCAGTTATTGGCAAAGACTTTTGAGTTGCTTAATTTAGACGATTACTACTCTAAGAGGGCTCTTTTAAAGGCTTCAACTGAATCAATAGAGAATTTTGAAGAATTTGTCAATGAAGACGCAATTATTAATCAGTTCAGTTAAAAAAATCCTAGTTTTTCCATCATAACTTAAGAGGTAAGATTATGTCCATGACACTTAAAGACTTTGAGACAGAGTTCAATTTATCAGAAGAACACGTTCTTGAAACCCTTAAAGCTTGTGAAATCTCACTAACCAAAAAGAATTACTCCAAAGCGGAAAAAGAGCTTTTTGCTCAAGCTAGAAGACTCTTTGAAGAAAATTCTGCTCTCTCATACGATGATATAGCTAATCGTATGAAGGAAATAAAGGCTGAAGAACTACAAATTAAAATAGAGCAAAAAAAGAAGAGCGAGTCTGAGCAAGATTTTGAGTCAGCCGAATATTTGCGTCGTTTAGAGCTTGAAGCTATTCAGACAGGCTTTTCTCTAGGTATGCAACAGGCTAAAATCATGGGGAAAATTATTCCTAGAGCGGCAATTATGAAACTTAGCCAAATGATTGCCAATGGAGAATTGAAACAAAACTTTGAAGAGATTTGGCTACAAGGTACATCAGAGCAATTGGGAAACGACGAGTATTGGGATCTACAGGTAGAGACAATGTGGAAGGAACATCAAGTGAATCAATTACCCACATCCCAACCCCCGACGAACTTGCTAAAATCATCGACGGAATCATCTACCAGCGACTCTTAATTGTTGTTCAACAAGATGAAACTTATCTCAAGCTAGAAAAGCAAAAGCTACTTTTTAAAACAACTAGACAACAGCAATATTGGAAAACCATTAAGCAATGGGGGCATCTAGTCAATTCTTGGAGTTGGACAGCCATATTGATAGTTTTCGTCTTCTCTCTTGGTGTCCATACAGGACTCAATCTTATTGCCAAAGGTGTCGTTTGTGAATCTAAAGAAAGTCTCTGCTATTTTCTCCGCTTTGATGGCAATAAGAAAAGTGTCAAGTAATGAGATTGAGTTCTATAAAAGGTCATCAATATCAAATGAGTCAAGATCTTCTATCTCATCAAGTTCATCTACGTTTAAATAACCTTGAGACAAGAGTTCTTCTACGTCTAGTCCAGAGCTAGCAATTACTCTATCTTTAGTTCTTCTAGCTCCAGGACGATAATCAAAAAGTTTATTATCTTCAATTTCTTCTTTCATATATCGTTCACGTCTAGCAATTTCTGCATCTGTTATTCCTTTCTCTTTTAAGTATTTACGGTAGTCTAGTTTGATTGTTCCATCTCCGTTGTGAAAATTTCTATCGAGTACACTCATATAAATTGAATCGTCAGTCGTCATTGACCTCACCTTTAAACGTTTCTAGTAATGTTTACTTACTTATAATACTTCAAAAAAATAAACACAAGGATATGCCAACTACGTTCTAAATACCGAAAAAACCGTACCAGTTGTTCACAAAACACTACCTTTTTTCCCATGACTCTCTCTTTATCGCACTTTGACACTAAACTTAAGCAAAATCTTCATGTCGAAGAACCCATTAAAAACTGTCTAGCTGAATATCTGTTCCCCGATGCTAAATTTGCTCTAGGGGAGATTAACCCAATCAAAGCTGATGCTAAAGATTTACAAGAATATCAGGGGATGAGTTTGCAGTTATCTTCTGGTAAAAGGATGTACTTCTCAGATCAACCTATCCGAGAGCAAGTCTATCCCAATCCTTCAGATGGAGCAGCTTACGGGAGTCTTCTCTTTACCCCTTGTCAGAAGTTCTCTGTACTCAATAAGGTTAAAGTCTTAGTTATTGATGATACTACTGGAGATAGCAATGGTATTTTGCCAGTAGAAGAGGCTAAAAGATTAGTGGGCGATTGTTACGGAAAAATGAGTGTGAGTCTAGCTAAACAATTGACAGAACGTAATAATGCACCTTTTCAATTTCGTTTAGGCATCAAACCTCAGAAAGAATCTCCTGTTACCCGTATTGGTAAAGGCACTCTTGCTCCTGATTCTAGATTAGGAGATAAGACCAAAATACGATATGAGTTGATTCTTCCAACTAGCTCTTTTAAGGGCAGAAAAGGTCAAGATGCTATTAAACCAGGAGAGTACACTTTAGATATCGGGATTGGAGTTAAGTCAATCGCTGAATATGGGAAACAGAGTCTTGGACCACAAGTTCTTGTCAATTATCCTAAAGGAGTTAAAGAAGATCTTCTGCCTATTCTTCAAGATAAAGCGGATAAGCTAGCAAAATCTCAAGGAGATATTCACTCTTTAGCTGAACATTTCGTCAAAACCTATAAAGAACGAGCTAAGTATCAAGCTGAAGTCGTTTCTGATAATGAAGGAGAAATAACTTCTTTAGATGGTTCAGATGCAGAGCCAGATGAGAGTGAAACAACCAAGACCAATGAAAAAAACCTCTATGCTCTCCTTGAAAAAGATTTAAAACATCATGGTCAATTGCTAGAACATCCTTATGTGATTGGAGAATTACAGAAATTCCTGCAACGCCAATGGAAAGATATCGCTTTAGGAAGAGCTATCAAGTTTCAATCAGCACTGGCACAACCTAATCTAGATTTAAAGGAAGATGAAGTCTGTGTACCAAGAATGCCAGATGGAGCAGAACTAATTGTTACTCGTAGTCCTCTGGTTAATTCCAATGGTGTAATTGTTCTTAAAAACCGTCATGTCCCCTACCTGATGAGAACTGATGGTAGTATTCATATTAATCCAGTTACAGCGGCTCTTCATCTACAAGCCGATTTTGATGGGGATAGATTGGCTTTTGAAAGAGCCGAGAAGTATCCCAATCTTTCATCAGAAATTAAGGAGTCTCTACGAACAGAGAATCGTTATCCTGATGTAGTTAAACGAGATAAACTCCCCTATAAAGGTAGTTTTGAAGAGATTGCTGTTAGCGCTGTGCAAAACGATATTGGTAAGATAGCTAATCAAATTATGTCTGCCGTAACTCTGCGTTGGGAAACAACTTTAATGCCTGATGAAGAGAAGAAAGGATATGTTCAAAATGTAGCTCAGTATTATCGTGGTCTTTTAGCTAAAGATACCGACCCCAAAAATGAGTTTAAAATTCCTGAGCCTTATAGAAAAGAGATTCAAAGCATTGCTAATTTATCTAAAACTCTCACCCCAGAAAATATAGAAACTACTCTACAGACTGTAAGAGATATTCAATTTAAGATTGTTGGGGAGCTCTCCAATGAATTACAAGTTGCTGTAGATGGGCCTAAAAGTGCCTCAAGACCACAAAGCGCTGTGATGAATGCTTGTCGACAAATTGGCGGTTATCAATCTGTTAATTGGTTGAAGGAGAAAAAAAATCCTCTACTTTATCAAACTACGGCATTACAAAGTAGCAATCATAGTCCAATAGATTTAATGGCTAAAAGTACCAACGAAAAATGGCAACAAAATCGTTTAATTGCTCGTCCAATTGTTCAGTTTCGCTCTCTTTTTTCTGACACTGTTACCCCACAGCTTCAAGAAAAAGCACAGGTGGTTAAAGAGACTTACAACGGTTATTTAAAGACAGCACGTTCTTTAGAAGATTTAAAGACTCAGTATCCTGAACTTATAGACCCCTATATCGAAGTGCAGGTTCCTCTCAACCAGAAAATAGTTTTCTTGACCAGACTAGAACGCTTTGGGACATTAAACTCTGAACTGGTATCTCCTGAGAAGCCACTCAATCTAAGTTTTGTTAAGAATACTAGTGCTCCAGACATTCCCAATCCAATACTTGCAGTAACAACATTAGAAGTAAATGGAAAAACTGAAGAAAAAATAATAGGAGCAGTTGCCTTCTCTCCTGGACAAGATACTTCAATACCTGTAGCAATACCTCAAGCTAAAGTAACTCTCCGTCCTGGCGTTACTGAGGAAAGAATACAAGGTGTTTACAAAGAGCTAGATAACTATGTGGACTTGGTTCGTCAATCGAATACAGGAGCCTCAAGTAACGCACTAGCATCTGCTCTCTGGCACAATGCCCATAGCAGGGATGAGCATAACACTAGAAAGGCTCTCATAGCTTTTAAAATCTTCCCCAATGAAGTCCTCAAGCAAGTAGAACAACTCCAATTTACAGAACTTAAAGTAGTTGGGCTGCACTTTTCTACCAATGAGTACGGTAACAAGCAATGGAAAGGAGAAGAAGTTAATTGCGAAATAGTACTCCATCCTATACCAGACAAAACAGGCCAACTTGAAGATAAACGTATTCTTAAAGTTGAGGGACTTCTTGTAGCTCCCCTTACTAATGAATCGCCTAGTCTTCCTGTCGGTACTACTTTTAAAGCGTCTCTAACTGCAGAGCCATCCTCTGGTGTAGTGGCTACTAGTCCTAAAGGCAATACGTTAATTATTGGACAAATTAAGAACTTTACCTATCGTGATAAAAAATGGCAGGGAGAGAGTGAAAAGATTACCGTCACTATGGTCAAACCTGATAGAGGTAAACAAGTTCCCCTGGTGACTCTTAATAATCATGCTATAGGCATTTTAGATAGAGAGAGTGAGAAAAAGCTTAGAGAGCTAAACCTACTAAATGATAAGGGATTTACTTTAACTGCTCGATTAGAACCTACTCCAGTTAAATCTGCCCAAGCCGATGTTAAACCTGAAACCGTAGTTTATCCTTGGCAACAGAAAGAACAACAACAACAAATAGAAGAAAAGCGTGGTGCTTATCGTCAGCAGTATGATACTTATGTGGCTGAGTTTATTAATAACCCGACTTTTACCAATGCACCACGCAAAGAGATTGACGTAGAGGTGGCTATAAGAGCGACAGCCGATGGACAAGATAAAATAGAGGTGATGAGTATCTTAGCTCAGAGTGACTTGGTAAGAGCGTGGCGAGAAACAGTCCCCTCGAATATAGGTTGGGATGATTATGTAAAACAAGCAAGAGATTATGTTCGTATAATCCAAGATGAGGCTAACAAGAGACTTCGGGCCAAATGTCCAGAAACAGTTCTTTTGTTAATGCTGTCAATACTTTTTGCCAAATAGAAACAGGAATTATGTATTTCCTCTATGGATAAGTGACAGCAGGAATCGTTACTTGTTCAATCTGTGATTCATTAACTTCAACAGTATCAAAAAGGATTAATCCTTCCAAGCTATAGCCATCTTCTCGACCTTCTGGCATAGGATAGTGTTCAACAATTGTTCCTATACTTCCTTTTTTCAATCCATACTTAATTAATTCTTCTTTTAAAGCCACTTGGGTAAAGAGTTGAAATTTCATCGTTTTTTCTCCTAAAGTGGAAACAATCACATAATGACGAGGGAAGACATATTAAATAATACATCTTCCTACTACCAAAACTGTTAATTTACATTGTTCAAGAACAACTCAGGTAAGTACTCTTGTAGAACTTTGGTAACTTTCTCTGGTTCTTGTTTGAAAAGATCTAGAATCTCAGCTTTAGTAACCCCCAAAGTTTTCTCAACAGTACCGTTCTTTCTTTTAATTCCTAGTGGTTTGAATAGCTTAAGAGATTGACGTTTGGTTAGTTTATTGATAATGTCTTCAGTCTGAGTGTGGATATTTACTGGTTTAACTTTGATTATTTCTTGTTCTTTAATTTCAGGGATTTGGGGCAGAGTCACAATAATTTCTTCGTCTTTTATTGGAGGTATAGCTATTTCTATTGGACTGTGTGGATTCTCAACTATGTCTTCCTGAATCATTTGTTTGACTTGACTGTAGAATTTATCAAACTGAACTGCTTCTGATTTTGTCGCTACTAGTAGATGTTGAGTAGCAATGTTTTGGCTAGTTGTTGTTACGTTTGTTGAAGTGTAGAGAATGGAGGCGATACAGAAGTAGACAGCAAATAAGAAAGCAGGGAACAGAATTTCGTTGATTGTAGTATTCATTTTTTTTCCTAAGATTGTAGTTAATTAGTTGTAGATTCTGCTTGTTGTAGTGAGTCGCAGAACTCTTCTGTATCAAAAAGGCGACAGCCTGTATTTACAATTGGTTGTTCAACAAAAATTATATCTCAGTTATGATGAAACTCGCCCGATTTATCAGGGGTTTTCTTACTCGTTCAAATAAAAACTAGAGAGCCACAGATTCTTTTAAAACAGCTTCTAGTTCTCTAATTTCAACTGGAGATTTTTCTGGCGGTTTAGTTTTAGATACTTTTTCAAAAATTTGTACCTCTGCTTATACTATTTCTAAACCTAACTATTTGGTTTCTCACCATTTGCACCTAAATATAGTTCAACAACTACGTCTTTTTGAGCACATTAAATTTTAAGATCTGCTGTCATAGCTGGATTTAACACTAAAATACTTTTATGGGGACATCTCTTGTTATTGTACTATCTATTGATTTTAACAACTTCTGTGGTATGTTTTTGTTTTCCTTGTATTTACTTCATTACCTGATAAAAAGGCGATAGCTACATCTTAATTAGTTAATAAAACTGCATTTGTTATGGAAAATTGGCATTTAGACAAAGTAATAAGAATGGGGCGAGTCGCTATGTGGATTTTTATTATTGCTTTTTCAACACCTTTCCTAGAAGGAGCATTAATTAGCTTTCAAGATAACCCACAAATGGTTTTATCCTATGAAGAGCAAAGAAAATACGAGAAACTTAGTTTCATCACTGATGTTTCTTCAATCATCTTAATTCCTGCGGCTACTTTTGCATTAGTCTATGCAGCAGAAGCTAGTGGTAGAACTAGAAGTAACAGAATTACTATTGGTGAAATAAACCGTAAATTTACTGAAGAAGAAATTAAAAAAGCAGCTAAATATTATTCGAGAAATCCTTTAACATTTCCCTGGCATCATATCTTAATGGTTCCACAATGGATAGTTGCTTTTCATTTAAAAAATGGTTGGGTTGGAATGCCTAAAATACTTTTAGAAAATCGTGCTAATTTAGAGAAACGAAATTAAAGCAATGATTTCAACTTCATTGTTTTCAGGGACAGAATCTACGTTATGCTCATCAACAAAACTATCTATAATCAGATTTGGCAAGCCGATTCTAACCGCTTCTCAGTGAGTCTTCGCAATGAACAAGGAGACTGGTTTAATCCAGATGCTGATATACTTCTAGACCATCAGTGTAAATCAGCTAATCAGCGTGGAGTAGATTTAGCTCCTGACCCATTATTCTGTAAAATCAATGAAGCGCGTTTATTCGAGCCTACCTATGCCGCTCTGATAGCATTATTTGATAATTATGTAGCAGAATGTCGCTTGCCAGAAAACTATACCAAGCAAGAAAAAGAGGAAATCGAACTCTTTCTCAATCTAATTCTAGAAACTCAACCTCTTAAGATAGCGTATGATTATATTTCACAAAATCTAGAGTATCCAATGTCCTTAAAAAAGTTTAAGGAAGAATTGAGAACAATTTGGTTTGCTCTATTTACCCATTATTGGGCTGATGAAATAATACCGTTCTGTTCTGGTTTTGAACATATTTTCGTCGGCGAAGCTAAATTTATTAGCGAAAATAAAGACGGCTCTTTGCTCGGCTATCATAACTGGATAAAATTTTATCTAGACGAGTCAACAGGCAAAATAGATTTTCATGGTACTCATTTCAGAATACCACATAGATTGAAAATACTGAGTTCTAATATCATTGTTTTACAGATGTCTTACACATTTTTTGATGAGGAAGAAAAACAACCAGTAGCTCAACTATATAAAGAGAAAGGGAGTTTTTTTGTTGGCTCTAGTCCAGAATGTGAAATCGCTATTGCTACTGTTGCTTATTACGAATCGCTGCGAAAAAAGAAGTTCACATATCAACGCTCAGTTATCATCAATCGAGGACGATATGATTTGATTGTTCAACTAGAAAAAACTAAAGACAAACAACTAGGGGAGCATCTTCGCTCATTTTATCCTGAGTTTCATGGTAAGATTTTTCGCATATTGCCTTCAGTTGCTGCCAAGTTACCAAAGCAATCTGGACCAATAGTAATATCATCAGCTTTAATAGACCCAAAAGCAAACCCCACTAAAGAATGGGTAGAATTAAAAAATATATCATCAAGTCCTATCTCTCTAGACGAGTGGTATTTAAGTGACAAATTTAGTCGGTTCTGTTCACTTAGTGGTATTCTAGAACCTGATGAACAAAAACAATTCTCAATAAGAAATGGTCATCTTCACTCTATGCAATTAACTAATTCAGATGGTAAAATTATTCTCTATCGGGCAGATGGACAGTTAGTTTCTCTAGTTACCTATAAAAAAGTTAGACCTGCTAATATAATCATTTTTTGGCAAGATAGTCAATCTTAATCCAATTGAATACAATAAAGATTATAATTACTTTAAAAATAGGTAGTATTTTATAATTGTAGTTGAAATTTATTAAAAAATTTAAATATTTTGTCATTGATAATGTTACAGTTTAACTCGATAAATAATTATTCTAGTTTCAGCATTATATTTCTTCTCAATGCTACTCTTTTATGTTATATTTAACTTTTAATATAACGATGAACCATAGAAAAAAGACGGCTAAATTCTTGACTTATTTAAGTTAGAAATAGATAATACTGAGTAGGTTTTAATCGACTTTAATTGTGCAACAATACCTTAATAAACGAGACACTTAAAGGTTCAATGACCCAATTTCCACATGATCAGTTCATAAAGGACTACTTACCAGAATTATTAGGCAATTATGGCACAGCCACAGCCGCAGTAGAAGTAGCTATAGAAGTCAGAGAAATTGATGTCTTATTCGTTCCCAATCAACCAGTTCCTACAGATATATTAGGACTATTAGGTCAATTGGCACAAACAACTTCTTTGTTTGAAGTATTCCGTAATCCAGTCACCACAATAGAAATACTCACCTGTATGAGTAAACTGTTTGACTGGCAGAAAAATTTAGTTAAAGAAGCGCATAAGAATAAACAATCATTCAAAGAAACTGAATTAGCACAATTGTGGATACTCACTCCCACCCTATCGCAGAATGTATTAGAATCCTTCAGAGCATTTCCCGAACAACAACAATGGTCTACAGGAGTATATCTTTTAGCTAAGAGTCTTAGAACAGGTATAATAGTAATACATCAACTCCCCGTTACTCCTGAAACATTGTGGTTGAGAATACTAGGTCGGGGAAAAGTCCAACAAAAAGCTCTCAATGAGTTGGAAAGTTTACCTACAGGACACCCCTATAAAGAAATTATTCTAGAATTGGTATATAAGCTACTGAGCATTTTGGAAGTAAACAGGCGCAGTGGTCAAACAATAGAACCCGAGGACATAGAGCTAATTATGCGTATATCAACTTTATACACAGAGAAACTACTTGAAGCCACCCAACAAGGTGTTCAGCAAGGCGAAGCTAACTTAACTATTCGTCAACTCAAACGTTTATTAGGAGAATTACCAACTGAAGTAGAAACACTCATTGCCTGTAGCCCTGTAGCTACTCTAGAAGCTTTAGCCGAAGCACTCTTTGATTTTCAAACTCTAGAGGATTTAACTAACTGGTTAGCTATCCATCAGTAGAATCATTCACTGTATACATTGTCAATGATAAGATATCAGTACTTTTAATACAGATTACAAAGTTACTAAACTTAAAACCTTTTCTTGGGCCTTGTCAGAAGATTGTAAATATTGCTGTAGGGACGACAAAGAATTATGACCTGACAACTGTTGTAAATCTGCCAAACTTGCACCAGATTGATGAGCATGAGTTAGAACAGATCTTCTAAAGCTGTGACTAGAACAACCTTCTAACCCGTACTTAGTAAAGATTTTATCAAGTATCTTCCCTGCTGTATCCTTTGAGTAAGGAGTATTTGGTTCTCGTCCCGAAAAAAGATAAACTTGCTCTTTTGGTAAAGTAGCTATGTATTTATCTAGAAGCGCTCTCAACTGGGGAGATACTAGCACTTGTCTAGTTTTTTTCGTCTTGGTAGTGCTACTTGCAAAAGTGATATGAGTGCCTATCTCATTTTTTTTAATATGACACACCTCGGAGATCCTGCCAGCCGTAAAGAACAAAGTACAGATCAGTGTCCTGTGCTTGAGGTTAATACTTTTATCCTCTAAGATAGCCTTCAGAACATTTTTAGGGATAATTTCCGCTTTACCACTTCGGTTGACTTTTGGCATACATTTAATCTATCTGGAAGAGTGATATTTTTGCCTTTGACTTATTATACCGTCTTCTGGCAGGAAGTCGTTACAGTAAATACAATTGTACATTCTTCGATAATCCTTATCTATTCTGAGTTTTAGTTACTTTACTCATCTGAAGAGAATTTTTAACGGTTTTCTCTTTTATCTTTATTAAGAATAGTTTGCAATAATCAAATTGCTGAGAGTAAAAATATTCAGTACCTATATCCAAATACAAAGATTCTAAAAATGTTCAGAATTTTGGATAGTATAAGCAAATATCGTCTATATAGAACTTTTTTCTTTTAAATGAGGATTTCTAAGGAGCACTAATTTTAAGAGTCTTCTTGTTCATTCTCGTAGGACTATTTTCAAACAATTAATAGCATTTATATACTATTCTAGGTCATTGAAAAGTATCTTTGTTTCTTTCTGGCAAAAAATACTGAAAAATTTATAGATTTATATAATTGTATTTTTATATTTACTTTCAAGATTTTTAGAAGTTACGCATTGACAGAAAGCTGAGAATGTGCTACCAGTGCTACCTTCTGTTTAAGCTGTTCAAGAATAAAATCACGAGTAACTTGTAATTCTCGAAGAGTATAGACAAATTTCGTTGAATTTCATACCAAGAATTAATTAACTTTTCAGAGCGCATTAATTCTAATTGAGTAAATGCTCGAATGGCACTAAAAAAATGCGTTTTAATTGCTTCAGATGTTCTGACCATAAATCTCTCAATTCCACATACTTGTTTAATCGCTCTATGGTAGCACTCAATTCCCCAATGAATTAAGTTTAATTTCTTAAAATCTTCCCTATTAAATACTAAAAGTTCTTCTTTTTTTTCAGAATACATAATATAGTATCTACTCTCTTCGTTTTTGAAGTTTTTGCAAAATACTTTTACTTCTCCAAAATTTTTCAGATGAACAATTAACCCTTCATCAGGTATTTGAAGCTTACTAATATGGGTATTTTTTTCTCCATTAATTGAACATAAACGATTTTTGGCTACTCCTACTAAAAACCCCAATTTCTTGTCTTTAAAGAACTTCAGATTTTCTTTACTCGCATACCAAGCATCTGTAGTTATGTATTTTGGTTCTACTACCCATTTCAAAACTTCACTAATCATTTCTCTCAAATAATCATTTTTTGTTTTGTTCTCCTCTTTGTCATAAAGACGATAATTAATTGGTAAAGATTTCCCTTCTCCATCTGTATAATATAAAGTTATTAAACAAATTCCTTTGACTGTTTTATGATGTTTTCCTGACCAATAATAACCAATTAATTTCGTTAGTTTGGGGTCACTATATGGTTTATCAATAATACTATCATCCCCACTTAATGTGCCACCTTTAAAATTAATAAATAGTTTTAACTCATCAAATAAATCTTTGGGTTCATATTGTTCACGTAGTAAAAACCTATTGACACTATCATGCGACATATCATTTCCCATGATTTCTGCCAAACGCGTGCAGCCTGGATATTTTGATTCTGCCAGTAGAAATAGAGTATAAGTGTCTAAATCACATTTAGCTGTTGATGGCTTGGTAGTTATTCGGATCTCTTTAACTCTACTTTTTCAAAACAATATAGACATTATCTGTTAAATCATACCCCTAGTAATCAATACATTTACTCTTTTTTTCTTGATTTCTTCTTCATGCACTTATGGTCAATTTTGACAATGCGTAAGTTCTAATTTTTTCCAAATGTGTAATTATCTATTACTCTAGATTCTATATTCTTTACTCTCGACTCTAGAGTATGGCTAGTCGATTAGCTATTTTTAATATGAAAGGGGGTGTGGACAAATCTACAACAGCCTACAATTTACCTAGTTCAGTTTTATATTTACGAACTTAAGGAATGGTCAACAGATTGAAAACCCTACCCGCTCTTTTCTAAATGCCCTAATTATAGGAGGGAAAGATTTGCTAGTGTTGTATTTGTAGATTTTAAAATGTCCTAATTGCCTTGGCTACAGCCATATCTATTACTCTAGAGTCTATATTCTTTACTCAAAACTCTAGAGTGTGGTTAGTCGATTAGCTACTTTTAACATGAAGGGAGGTGTAGCAAATCCACAATAGCCTACAATTCAGCTCATTAGCTAATTCAGTTCTATTGAGAAAGAATCATCAACAGATTGAGAACTCCATCCTCTCTTTTTTCTAAATGCCCTAATTATGTGTTACTCTAGATTCTATATTCTTTACTCTCGACTCTAGAGTATGGCTAGTCGATTAGCTATTTTTAATATGAAAGGGGGTGTGGCCAAATCTACAACAGCCTACAATTTAGCTGTGGGTTTGGTCAAATTCCACAATCAGAAAGTTTTACTAGTTGATATTGACCCACAAGGTAATGCTAGTGCCGCTCTTGGTATAGCCATCTGGGAATTACAGATACAACTTAAAGATGTTTTGCAGCGCAGTATATCAATTGAAAAAGCAATATTTAAAACAGCTAGTGGAGTTGATGTTTTACCATCTAATTTATTGTTGGCTGAACAGGAAATACCTATTAGTGGTCTTCCAGGTCGAGAAGTACTACTCAAAAAGGCACTTACTGAAGTCGATAATCATTACGACTGGATTCTAACTGACTGTCCACCTAATGTTGGTGTTTTTGCCATTAATGCACTAATGGCCAGTGAAGCAGTATTGGTTCCAGTGGATATGAGTTATTTGGGTTTACTTGGAATCCAAGGGATTGAAAGAACATTGAAGCTGGTTAAAGATTACTTAGATCATCCAATTACTATCGCTGGAGTTTTAGCCACCAGATATGACAAACGCAATAACCTTTCTGTTGAGGTCTTAGAGTCCCTTAAAACCCACTTTGGCGAACTACTTTGTTCGGCAATTATTCCTGAAACAGTAAGAATAAAAGAAGCTCCTAGTCATCATCAATCAATCTTTGAATTTGATCCCAATGGTAATGGTGCTAAAGCTTATAGACAATTAGTAGATGAGGTTTATGGTTGGCATGAATAAAAACAAAAGTTTAGGTCAGAATCCTTTAGCTTCGGGAATATTTTCCAAGACTATAGAGTCTAGTGTAGAGAATTTAGAGTCTAATGTAAAGAGTCTAGACTCTAGAACCAGGTCGAGTGAAGCCAGCGATACTAGTTTGGCTTCTATTAATCAAGAATCAGGTTTCTTAATTCGCTCACAATCTAGTTTAATGGCCTGTAATGTTCGATTACCAGAGACTTTAATAGATTGGTTAGATAATTTAGTAAAAAGCAGTAGTCGTGATCGCCAAAGAGCAAGAATCCCCAAAGAAGTTTGGGTACAAGCCGCATTAGAATACTTTAAAGCTCTTCCTCTTGATTGGAATAATATTAAGGACGAAAATGATTTAAGAAAAAAACTAGAGGATTTAAGTAAAAAAGTTTAGAGGATAGATTCTTTATTCTAGAGTCTATCCTCTAAAATATAGAGGTCTTGACTGATTGTTGTGAACTATTAGCTTGACAAGATAAATAAAAATTAAATTAACTCACTTTTTTCTGATTTTGAGGAGGAAGATGAAACCTGTAACCTAAAAGTAAATTATACCATAATTATACTAAAAAAGGTTTCAAAATGTCCCATAATAGTTTAATTTGGTTTAGAGTTCGCAGGATTTTTGAATATGCTGTAACTTTCTATAAACTTCTTGGATATATATTTGATAACACTTGGCCTATTTTTTATTTTAGATGAAACTATTTTTCACTATTGAATATCTTCCGACTCGTTAAAAGTTAATTACTACAGACTAAAAATTAAAATGAAAATTTCCCTTAAACTTCTAGATTTACTTTCGCAAAATAATGTAGACGCGCTTAGCGCGGCTTCTCGTAGAGAAGCCATTGCTGCTGCTGGAACTTTTTTAGGTCAGGGTTTAGCAATACTTGACTGTTCAAATGTTGAGTCAGTTACTACAGAGCAATTAACTTTACTATTTGAAAATATTCCCTCAAGTTGGGACTTTATAGAATTAGCGGAAGTCTTTAACTTTAGCACAATGACAGCATCATTTGCTCAACAACTGAGTCAATGGATAGAACAAAGATTAGGAAAAAATAGTCCACCTGTAGATTCTTTACCTGAGCTTAAGCCTTTATCAAAAGATACTCTTGATATTTTTAAACTACAAGAAGAAATTATTCAAGATTATCGCCTTTATATTGACAGCTTTCTAAAGATTGACGATCCAAAAGTCGAGAATTTTGTCAGACAGGAATTAGATAGAGGACATCTATGGCCAGATCCCTTATTACAAATTAATCCGTATTACAAGGAAGGTTCTGATGTTACTGAATTAATCTCAGAGGGAATTTTACATCCTGACTGTAAATCTTATTTTTGGGACAAGAAAAATAATCAACCCTTCCGGTTTCATTATCATCAAGAACAAGCATTTAGAGCAGCTTTAGCTTATTATCACTATGTTTTAACTACTGGAACAGGTTCAGGGAAAAGTCTGACCTATGTTGTACCTATTTTTGATGATTTACTGAAAAATCCAGAAATAGAAGGAGTTAGAGCCATTTTAGTCTATCCGATGAACGCTCTAATTAACTCCCAAAAAGAAGAAATTGATAAGTTTTTAAGTCAAGTTCCTAATAGTAATATCAGAGTTGAACAGTATACAGGACAGGAAACACTAACTAAAAAAACGGAAATTCAAGAAAATCCACCACATATTCTCCTCACTAATTATGTGATGCTGGAGTTAATGCTGACTCGTACCCATGAAGAGAAATTAGTTACGAATCCTAACTTAAAATTCTTAGTTTTAGATGAATTACATACTTATAGAGGTCGTCAAGGGGCAGATGTTGCTCTTTTAGTTCGTAAATTGCGTACACGTTCCAAGCAAAATCTACTCTGTATAGGGACGAGTGCCACTATGTCTACAGAAGGTGATAGAGAAGAGCGCGCTTCAACGGTGGCAAAAGTTGCCAGTTCAATATTTGGAGTAGAAGTAAAGCCAGAAAATGTTATAGATGAGACCTTAGAACCTGCTATTAAACGACTTCAACCCACTGTAGAAGAACTAAAAGAGAGTATTTTGGCACTCATTACACCAGGACAAACTAAAGAAGTATTTCAATCTCATCCTTTAGCTGCTTGGATAGAAATGAACTTCGGACTAAAAGAAGAAAAAGAAGGATTTTTAGTGCGTCGTACTCCAATTTCTCTAGAAGCTGGTGCCAAAAATCTGGCAGAATTTACCAAAATTCCCTACGAAACCTGCTTAGATAGTCTCAGACAAATGTTTTTATGGGGGAGTCAAACAAAAGGATTAGCTTTTAGACTACATCAATTCATTTCTCAAGGTGGTAGTGTCTATGCCACTATTGAAAAGCAAGATAAGCGTTTTTTAAGTCTAGAAGGACAATATAGTACTACAGAAGACCGTTTATTGTATCCTCTTGTCTTTTGTCGAGATTGTGGACAAGATTACTATGTTGTCAGATATGATGCTAATCAAAATACCGTAACTCCCAGACTAGCAATCAGTTTAGACAGTGTTGATGAGGATACAGAAGAAGGTTATCTCACCTTAGATAAATCAGGTCTTTGGGATGAAGACGATCTAGATAGACTTCCTGATACTTGGTTTAATGAAAGTAAAAAAGGGATAAGAAAGCCTAAAAAAGAGTATGCAACTTTTATCCCCAAAAAACTACAAGTTTTACCCAATGGACAGTTAACAGAGTCGGTTTTACAAGGAACTAGTTGTTGGTTTGTACCAAAGCCCTTTATCACCTGTCTTAACGGGACTTAGACAGATTTTATGCCCAAACAAAGCCTAAACTGGCTTTATAAGCGGTGAATACGTTTATATTTTTTTGTAACCAGTTAAAGAAACGGAAAGACATAGCCGTTCTAAAGGCTTCTAAAGCATCTGTAAAGGTCTTTAATTCTTTGGTAGCCCAACGCCTTCTTAAGCCTCCTGTTAACTGATGCCAAATGATAAATGTATATGCAGTGAACACCAAAATAAAATGTCTAGTTAAACTTTGTAAATCTCGCACTTGATATTCGTTTAGTCCTAACCATCCTTTGGCATTTCTATAGAATACTTCTATCCAATTTCTTTGAGAATAAGTGGTAATTATCCATTGCGGAGTAACCAGTTTAGAAGAAACATTAGTGATAAGATAATCAATTTCAGTGGCTTCACCAAAGGTTGGAGCATTCATGACGATAGCTATATTTCGGAAACCTTTTAAACTTGATATTTCTACTTTACAAATTGCTATCCACAATTTTCTATTACTGCCTTCTGAATTTAGTTTAATAACTGTAAAATCATCCTCAGATAACGACTCTGCTAAATTATCTAATCTAATTTCAGTTGTATTTTCACCTTCTTTTTTAACTTTTCTATTTTTAGCTAAGCCTCCTATATGTAGTGGCTTGCAAACATAAACAGTCGGGCTTGCAAACAAGGCATTTTTCGGCTCACAATAAATGAGAATAAAAAGTACTCAGGACTCACAATAAATGCGAATGGGATTGCAAACAAGCGTTTTGGCTCACAATAAATGCAAATAGTCTATAACCTTCTTTGTATAAAGCTTTGAGCTTATTGACACATCTTAGTGTCCAGAATAAACCATCCTTTTTTCTAGTCATTTATGTTCGGTAATTAGGGTTTATACTGAATGATATGTGTCCAATTTAATTCCTAACTCTATTTAGTGTGGAATCCTTTGCTCAATGACTCTTATAGCCTATCTTCGCGTTTCAACTGACCACCAAGACCTGGATAATCAACGTCATGGGATTTTGGAATACGCAAATAGTCAGTCCATTGGAACAGTTAAATTTGTCGAGGATGCTGAATCAGGGCGTGTAAGTTGGAAAAATCGGGAACTTGGGAAGTTATTAACTGAAACTGCCCAAAAAGGCGATATTGTTATCTTCGCCGAAATAAGTCGCATGGCTCGTTCAACACTCCAAGTACTGGAGATATTGGAATGTTGTATGCGCCGAGAGATTACTGTTCATATTGCCAAGCAGCACATGGTTTTGGATAGCTCAATACAAAGTAGAATTGCTGCCACTGTATTGGGATTAGCTGCAGAAATTGAGAGAGAATTAATTTCTCTCAGAACAAAAGAAGCTCTCGCTAAAAGAAAAGCAGAGGGAAAACATTTAGGAAGACCGAAAGGACGACAATCAGCATCTTTGAAGTTAGATGCTAAAGAATCAGAAATTCGTACTTATCTTGATAAGGGAATTAGTAAACGCTCCATTGCCAAGTTATTAGATTGTTCCCCTTCCACTCTCTATGATTGGTTAGAACGGAGAGGATTAAGAAAACGTGCAATTCCTTCTGATTAAGGGAGTAAGAAACTATGGGAACAACAAAAATACCCCATGAAGCTCTCGTCGAATTGTTTCGCAAACTTGAGGAATTACCGAAGCGCAGTCCTACTCGAAGAATTATCATTCAAGAAACAGCACATTTATATGGAATTTCCGAAGCCACAATTTATCGAGCCTTGCGCTCCAGAAATAAACTAAGAACTACACGCCGCACTGATTATGGACAACCTCGTGTTATGTCCAAAGTTAATCTAGAACACTACTGTGAAGTTGTGGCAGCACTAAAAGTACGGACATCAAATAA
>CASBQB010000153.1 GCA_949127655.1 Chroococcales cyanobacterium PMM_0086
GCATCATGTGGACCAGGACTAGCTTCAGGGTGATATTGTACCGAGAAAAAAGGTAAATCCTTATGTTTTAAACCCGCCACAGTTTGATCATTGAGATTAAAGTGGGTGATTTCTAATTGATCCCCAAGAGAATCTTGGGAAACCGCAAAGCCGTGATTTTGACTAGTAATTTCGATCTGCTTAGGTGGATTAGTCGAGATTGCTTCCTCTGGGGGGGATTGAGGCAATCCGGCTGGCTGGTTTAAGCCACGGTGTCCAAATTTCAGTTTAAAGGTTTCTGCCCCTAGAGATAGTCCTAAAATCTGATGTCCCATACAAATCCCAAAAGTAGGCTTACCTGCTTCTAGAAGCACCTTGGTGGTCTTAATTCCCTCAGTTACAGCCGCAGGATCGCCCGGACCATTAGAGAGAAAAATACCATCTGGATTGTGTTTAAGAATATCTTGGGGTTTGGTAGAGGCAGGAACGACAATTACGCGACAACCATAACTGGCTAGACGGCGTAAAATATTTCTTTTAACACCAAAATCCAGTGCTACAACTGTCAAGGGTTCTGTTTCCTCTATAAAGGAGCTAGGACGGAACTCCCATTGAGCTTCTGTCGGGGTTACCCATTCATAAACCTCAGTAGTTGTTACTTCTTTAACTAGATTCAGTCCAGCCATACTAGGAGCTTCTTGAATCAAGCGAAGTAACTCATCTGGATCGAGAATTTCGGTAGAAATAGCGCCATTCATTGCCCCAACAGAGCGTATTTTACGAGTAATTGCGCGAGTATCGATACCGTAGATAGCCGGAATATTGTGCTCAATCAAGTAATCTGGCAAAGATTGGGTTGAGCGCCAGTTACTGGGACGATAAGTCATCTCACGGGCGATTACCCCCTTAACATGAGGATATTTAGATTCTTCGTCTTCTGGGTTAACTCCTGTATTTCCCAATTCTGGATAAGTAAAGAGGACAATTTGTCCAGAGTAGCTCGGATCTGTTACTACCTCTTGATACCCTGTCATACCTGTATTGAAGACAACTTCCCCAATTTTTGTACCAGAAGCACCGCCTGACCATCCAGGATAGGAACTTCCATCAGCGAGAACCAAAAGAGCGGGCTGACTTTGTGCAATTACCATGCTGCAAAATTTTTCAAGACAAAATAAGTCAATAACTTTAATAGTAAAGGATACACTAGATATAGGAGCCTTTAAATATTACTCTGTTCAAAATCGCAGTAGCCTACTACGATTAGATCAACTTACAAGGGTGGCTAACTTCTTTGCCTTATGAGTCCCAAAAAACTATCTGACACAGTTAAACAAGAAATTCTTCAACTTTATCGAGAAACTGAGCAAACTACATCCACCCTTGCCGAACGCTATGAAGTAAGTAGTTCTACGATCAGCCGTTTTCTCAAAACACATTTAAGTCCTACAGAATACGATCAATTAATCCAACAAAAGCGACTTGCTAGAGTTGCTAAAACAGAGCCAGAAGCCCAATTCCCAACAGCTACAGTCGAAGTGATTCTCAAAGAAGAAATCCCTTTCCCCCCAACAGAAATTCCTCTTGTAGCTGAAATTCCCCTAGACCAGGATACAGAAATTCCTCTAGATCAGGACTATGAAGAAGAAATAATGGAGTCTGCCCAGCTCAACAATTCAGAATATTTTTATGAAGATGAGGATGAAGATGAGGACGAAGATGAGGACGAAGACTCGGGGATTTCTCCACCTACCCTAACAACTAAGATTAATTTACAAGTTCTTCCTTTATCTACAGCTTCTTTTCCTAAAATTTGCTATTTAGTTATTGATCGTTCTGCTGAATTGATTACTCGTCCTCTCAAAGACTTTGCCCAGTTAGGAAAAATTCCTAGTGAAGAGTTCCAACAGAAAACTCTGCCGATCTTTGATAATCATAAAGTTGCTAAACGGTTTTCTAATCGTTCTCAAAGGGTGATTAAAGTCCCCGATGGACGCATTCTCCAAAAGACTTCTAATTATCTTCATGCTAAAGGTATTACTAGAGTTCTTATGGATGGACAAATATATTCTCTTTCTTCTAGTTAAATGGGTATATCTATTGTGTTAATTTCCTGCTCAACAACACTCCATTTAGCGTCTATCTGAATTGATGCGTAGCCATAGAAATCACCTTCTACCTTAAATTGTTTAACGTTGTGTTGTTTGATTAAAGTTTCCTGAAAATTGCCTGAGGCTATTGAGACTACTAGTGAATATAGACCTGGATTAAAGTTAATTCTACCTAAATCTAGAGAGACTGTCATCTTCTTTCCCAGATTGACAATTTCATATTTGTTGTAGAAAGAAACACATTGCGCTATTTCTGTTAGTTCTTGGTTGAGGAGAGAAATTCCTACAACCGGATTAGTAATTTCTTGATCTATAGACACTACCATCTCAATAATCAATTCATCAAGGTATTTAATAACTTTGACATCTTCTCGACCATTACTTTTTAAAGTTATTTTGTGAATGGCTGCTTTACCATTATCTAAAACTATCCCTTCTTCTCCTTGAAAATAAGAATAAAATAGATCTATCCCTCTGCCTAAATCTTTACCCAGAAACTCACAGCTTCCTTTTCTCATAACCATAATATCACTACAGACTCTAGAAATCTGTGGCATACTATGGGTAACAATAATGACTGCTGCGTTGCGGATCATGCTGTAGATTGCATTGTAACATTTTGCTCTAAACCCTACATCACCAACAGCTAGAACCTCATCAATAATTAAAACATCAGGTTCCATATGGGCAGCTACAGCAAAGCCTAAACGAACTTTCATTCCTGAACTATAGTTTTGCACTGGACTATCTATAAATTCAGTCAGTTCAGAAAATTCGATAATTTGCTCCATTTTGGCATCAATTTCATTCTTAGTTAAGCCTAGAATAGTGCCATTACTGTAGATATTCTCACGCCCTGTTAAGATCGGATTAAAACCTGTTCCTAGCTCAATTAAAGAGCCTAAACGCCCTGTAACTTCTATGCGTCCTTTATCGGGCTTAATAGAACCATTAATCATTTTTAAAAGGGTGCTTTTTCCTGCCCCATTAGGGCCAATTAAACCTAGACATTCACCCCTGCGTAGCTCAAAAGAAAGATTACTTACTGACCAGAATTCTCCTGAACGTAACTCATGTTCATACTTACGCCCTGTCACTTCAGATCCAATGTCTTGTAAACCATACCAGAGTGATTTTTTTAAACTGCGACAGAATTTTTTTGAGATGTTCTCAACTTTTACTAAAACTTCATCTGTCATTTTCTTTTCTCTCTTGAGGGTGCTCTATAAAATTAACTAGACGATCTTTCAACGACAAAAGGCATCGATATACGGAAAAAGATCCAACTTGCAAATAACCCAACTATTGCCACAATACTCATTACCCAAAAGGCTGCTACAAAACTTAGTGATTCCCCAGTAATTAATTTTCGAGAGATGACAATTAAAGGAGTAACCGGGTTTAAGCTAACTAAAATAGCCCAAAAACCTCCTTTAGGGACTGGATAGACAACAGGAGTCAATAACAACCAAAATTGCAAAACAAAAGGCAAGACTTTAGAAACATCATTGTAAAGAGCCGAAATAGGCCCTAAAAACAAGCCAATTGCTGTACCAAGCATCAGTAAGTGAATTAAAGCAACAGGTGCTAAAATAATTGTCCAACCAATTTGTATTTTAAACCAAATGAACAGAATTACTAATAAGCAAATCTGGATGAGAAAGTTGAAAGCAGTTTGACCTAAACTGGCTAAAAGAAAAGCTTCTGCGGGAACCCTAATTTTAGCAATAGTTTTTTTAGCAGTATTGGCTGCAGTGAGACTCCCAGTAATTCCATTAGCAAAAAGTTGCCAGAGAGTCACATTCAAGGTGACAAAGAGAGGGTAAGGAAGGGCAGTTTCCCCTATATTAACAACTCCAGCATTTTTGATCAAAGTCATGCTTAAGGCAGTCACCAAGGGCGGAATAAACGCCCAAAAAACGCCTAGAACAGATTGGCGATATTGTCCACTGATATCTCTGATTAACATTTGCCAACCGACATCTCGTGAAGCTAAAAGATCAGACCAGAGTTCGGTGATCATCTTTTTAGGATTACGGAGACGACTCTCAGGCACATAGACTACAACAGAGAGTTCTTTTTTCGGCTTTTTTCCTTGCCAGATGGACATAGGTTAGAGTTTTTGAATGACTTTAAGTTATCTTATCTTTTCTCAATGCTAATTATCATAGAGATATGTCTGTAAAAAGTCTACTACCTTTCCTTGAAGGTTCTGGATCTAAAATAGTGATATTGCCCCAAATATAACAAAGCGATGAAACGTAAACCTAGATATGACTACGACTATGATCAAGAACGTTCTAACTCTTCTGCCAATAAATCCCCCCTTAAAGGGATGCTTAACTACACCAAAATAGCAATTATTGGAGGTATATTTATACTAGGAGTTGGTGTAGGCATTGGCTTTAGTTCAACAGCTAGTTTTACGCCTGAAAATGTCGCTTCTAGAGAAGTAATTGATCGCAGTGCGCCCAATCCTGAACTATGTGCACAATTTGGGGCAAGTTCGGTAGTGACAGATGTAAGAGTTTTTGTCACTTTCAATCCTTTCAATGTCTATGTTACACAACCTGTTATGCAGCCTGGTTGCGTCTTACGAAGTAATAATTGGGCTATTCTAGAGAAACAGAATTTAGTCACTTCCGCGCAAGTCAATGAATGTAAAAATCGCATGAATACATTTGGCTTTACTGGTCCTTTGGAAGCCAAACCCAGAATAGACTGTATTTACCAAAATGAAGCGGCTGGCAATTTATTTACCAATCAACCTGGTTCTGTCGGTCCCCGTCCACAAACAGAAGGCTTTTAAGCAGGAGAAAAGTTTGCCGACAATTAACTGCCAAAATAAAAAGTTTCTCAATATTGAGGCAATTATCTTTGATAAAGATGGTACTTTGGAAGACTCAGCCAGCTTTTTAAGAGAGTTAGGGATTAAGATAGTACAATTAATTGAAGCCGAAATTCCCGGCATAAGTCCCTCTCTTTTGCTGTCTCTAGGGATAAGAGATGATTCCCTTGATCCGACTGGACTAATGGCTGTAGGAAGTCGTTTAGAAAATGAGATAGCTTCTGCAGCCTACATTGCCGAAAGAGGCAAAGGTTGGTTCACAGCCAGAAAAATAGCTCAGAAGGCTTTTAATCAGGCTGATATACTGCAAAAAGATGCGCAAAGTTCATCTATCTTTCCAGGTTGTCTGGAAGTCATCAAAAGTCTACATCTTGCAGGCTTAAAATTAGCTATTCTTTCCTTGGATAGCACAGCTAACATCGGTAGTTTTATAGAACGTCATCAACTTTCTGATTTCATTGCCTTATATCAAGGAGCAGATCAAAGGTATAGTAAACCAGATCCAGCTTGTTTTCGAGAAGTTTGTCAAAAACTAGGTGTTGCTTGTAAAAATACCTTAATGGTCGGGGACTCTCAAATAGATATCTCTATGGCTAAAAATGCGGGTGCTGCAGGGGTAATTGGCATTTGTTGGACTGATGCCTTGAGTAAGTCCTTAGAAGGGGCAGACGTTAAAATTGCCCACATTCAGACCATTTCAATTAGTTGATCTTGATGGTCAAACCTTCGCGGGCGACAATGCTATTAGGAAAAGCGAGAATTACTTCTTCAATTAAATTATCTAAAAATTGATCATCATGGTTAGGATCATGGTGAAAAAGAACAAGCTGTTTGATTTGGGCAGCTTGAGCAATTTTAACAGCCTCCTGCCAGGTGGAATGTCCCCAACCTACACGAGGGAATTTAGGGTTATAGTATTCTTCATCTGTAAAGGTTGTGTCAATAATGAGCAGATCACTCTCTCTAACTAAATTGACAATATTATGGTCTAATCTATCCTGAAAGTGTTCTGTATCAGTAATGTAGCAGACTGAATGTCCCTGATAATTGACCCGATAACCAATAGCCTCACCTGGATGATTTAAAAGAGTTGTTTGAATGTTAATCTCACCTATTTCTAGAGAATCTCCTGGTTCTATGTCATAGAATTCTAAGTCAGCTTGCATAATTTGCAAGGGAACAGGAAAATTAGGATGTAACATCTGTTCATGCAGACTTTGCTTAAGAGTAGAACCATTGGGCGCTGATGGCCCATAGATTTTAAAGTGATTACCTTTAATAAAAGCGGGGGTAAAAAAAGGGAACCCTTGTATATGATCCCAGTGGGAGTGTGTAAAAAATAAGTTAGCACTCAGTGGCATTTCTGGTGTCAAAGACTTACCCAAAAGACGTAACCCCGTACCTCCATCGAATATTAAGCGCTCTGTGGCAATTTTCATCTCCACACAAGAGGTATTCCCCCCATAATGATTCATGTTTTGCCCTGGACAAGCGATACTTCCCCTGACTCCCCAAAAAGTTACTTTAAACTGACTTTGCATTGAATCTGAATATATTAAGGATTTTAAAGTTATGGTCTCATTAATTAGCATTATTAGCATTATATGATGTCTATTGTCTCAGTTGCCCAACTGTCTTAAGTACATTAGTGGTAACCAATCTAAAAAGAGTAAGTTATAAATAGATAAATAGAGTGTTTTAGTAGAAAGAGGTCAAATTTGATGTCAAAAGGTCTTCCGTGGTTAGTTTTAGGATTAAGTTTACTAACTGTTCCTGTCCTAGCAGAGCAGTCAAACTTTAACGCTTTAACACTAGCTAAAGGGTTTGATCAATCCAAAGCATTTGTCACAGGTTACACAGGTGGTTCTTTTTCTCTCTCTAGTTTAGCCAAGTTAGACTCACAAAATCGCCCTTGTATTGGCTATGGAGGTTCTAATCCAGATCATCTTCTAATACTTAAAAATGACTTTTCCAACCTTAAGCTAGCAGTAGAAAGTGGTGGACAAAATACCACCTTAGTTGTCAGAAAAAATTCTAAAATACTGCGTTGTAGTATTGGCAATAATCTGACTAAAGATGCTCAAATCCAAGGAGAAAATTGGAGCAGTGGAGAGTATGAAGTTTGGGTCGGCTCCGTAGAAGCAGGTAAACGCATTAGTTATCGTCTAGAGGCAAAATCAACTGACTAGAGTCTTTAAAGTAGCCGTAAAATAGGCATTCTGGAGAGACTCTACTGTCGCGGCTGCATCTTGTACCCAAAATTTTTCACCCAAACGAACTAAATATCGCTCTTGGCCATTGTGAATAATGGCAATGACGGGAACCTTAGCACGGTTTCTTTCACCTGAATGTTCTTGGAGGATTACTTTCAAATTAATCTGTCTATCTGAACCGATTGCTTCATCAGGTGTAAACTCAACTTGAACACATTTGACCTGTTCGATTGGTTCAGCATCTTCGACAATTAACTGAACCCGATCATCTCGATACTCTACTTTTCCCCAAACCATTAAGTGATTATCTTTTTCTAAATATGCTTCTAAACGATTATAGCTCTCTGGAAAGACTACTGCTTCCACCGTCCCTGAGGGGTCTTCAAAACTCAAAAAAGCCATCTGAGTGTTGTTTTTAGTTGTATGTTTCTTGACTTCAGTAACTATGACAACAGCACTGATTTTTTTTCGAGCTTTCTCAGTTGTCAAATCACTTAAGTTGATAGGAGAAAGCAGATGTAGAGACTGCTTAAGGGCTTTGAGAGGGTGCTGAGATAGATAGAAGCCTAAATGTTCTTTTTCTAGTTTAAGTTTGTCCTGTAGGGAAAAATCAGGGACAGGAGTGGCTGATGGTGCTGCCTCTAGCTTCGGCTCTTCTGGATTTTCTGTAGTACCTGCTTGTAAATCAAAAATACTCATCTGTCCACTATCTCTATCTTTAGCTTTCTTTTGCGCCCAAGGAATAATCAGATCTAGGTCGTGTAAAAGTTGATTCCGATTACTATTGAGATTATCAAAGGCTCCCGAATAAATCAGGGTTTCTAATGCTCTTCGGTTAACTAACTGTAAGTCTATTCGCCTGCAGAAGTCCCCTAAAGATTTAAACTTTCCTTCAACTCTAGCCTTGATAATTGCTTCTATTGCCCCTTCGCCTAAGTTAGGTACAGCTAACAGACCGAATAGTATTTTTTTACGAACAGGGGTAAAGTCTTTGTCTGAAAGATTGATATCTGGTGGATTGACATCAATGTTCATTTTCTGACAGTTTTCTCGATATTTCTCTACTTTCTCCTTAGTATCGCTACTAGCGCTCAGGAGTGCTGTCATATACTCTACTGGATAGTTAGCTTTTAAATAAGCAGTTTGATAGGTAATATAGGCATAAGCTGTAGAGTGAGATTTATTAAAACAATTAGAAGCTACTAGACCGTTTTCTAAAACGAAGTTATGGTCTTTAGCTAGTCCAATATCATAACAGGGTTGTTTTCCCAGGGAATGACGAGTAAGAATTTTAGTCATAGCTGCCAGATAATGTGAATTAATCACGGTATTTAATTATAATATGGTCACTTGATTGCTGAACCTATTATTTAACTGTAGGGTAATAATAGCTTGATTCTCCTTAGTTTCTGATTGTCTAAGATATTCAAGGGCAATACGTGCCACTGTGGGGTAGTCTGACGAAACTGCCAGAAGTATTTCCAGAGTACGCCTAAAGAGAAACTTCTCCCGTTGTTTATTAGTAAAAATAGATAGGGTTATTGCCGCTCCCCAAAGAGCCAGTATTGAAGGTACAATGGGCAACCACCAACCCAGTAAAAAAGCCAGATAACAGACAGCCAAGAGATCGCCACTAGCCAGTAAAATCGTCAAAGTGAGCACACTTGAAGACGACCAACGCCAACTTAAGGCAACACCTAGCCCAGCACAAGCCAAAATTCCTAAACATTCAAGCGGTTTAGTCCAGACGCGGAGCAAGGGTCGCCCATCTAGAGACCCACTGAGGAGTTGACTGGCGATATTAGCATGAATATAGACACCTGCCATACGCTCAGGAAAACTGAATAAGCCGCCACTGTAGGGCGTGTACACTAAATCATTAAGGCTTTCGGCTGTCGCGCCAATTAGAACAAGACGATCTCGAAAAGTATTGGGGGGTAATTGATTGGTCAGCACTTGTTGAAGAGAAAAAGTCGGGAAACTCTTCTGGGCACCGCGAAAGTTGAGTAAGATCTGATATCCTCCAGAGTCAGCCCGCACATAACCCCCATCATTGGAATTAAACCGCTCAAAGATGGCTTGACCCAAACGTACCCTTTCACCGCCAAGCTCTTCTAAAGTTACACCCTGCGACTTTAAATAGTATAAAGCTGTTTGTACTGCCAAACTATAGCGCAGGTCAGACTCAGAAAGGCTAACAGATAACAAAGCGCGGCGAGCTTTCCCGTCTGCATCTAGTACCTGATCGGCAAAACCCACCTGATGGCGCTGACTGAGTATAGGAGGCGGGGCGATTCGAGGAGCGACAACTTTCTCAGTGCCAAATAAATTGGGGGTAGATTCAAACAAATTAAGTAAATTTGTATGTCCAGGCTCAACCGGTAAATCTCGACAAAGATCCAGACCAATTACTCTGGGTTGTTGAGCTTTAATCTTGGCAATGACCTGAGTCAAGACGCGATCACTCATAGGCCACTGTCCAAGTTTGCTGATATCTGCTTCATCGATGGCTACTAGAACAATGCGGGTATCAGGGGCTTCTAGTGAACGCCAGCGAAAAAACTGATCTAACAGATTCCACTCTAATCCCTGTAATAGTCCACTAAGGCGCAGTAAGAGAATAGGGACAGTAACACCTAAAGCAATTATGGGCAGCCAATTTCGCCTAAGTCTCTCTTTTAAAACTGTTTGCTTAGCTTTTTGCCTGGCCGAAGCTAAGAGTTGACTGGCTTGTTCTGAAGCTTCTAGGGCTGTTTGAGCTTCTCGTTTAGCTAACTCCTGACTAGTAACTAAATACTGATAATCTAAATCACTAAGGCTTTTATCCAAAGACCAAGTTAAGGTATCTTGCAAGGATTTCCCCCGTAAGAGAGATGATTCGTCCTGACAATTTGAGGATAACCAAGCAGTAATTGTTTTAGCATAGGGTCGCAACTTGGCTAACCTTTGATCTACCCAATTTTGATCAAAAACAGCTTCATAAATACGGTTATGGACTTTGAGTTGACCCCCTCGCACCACTACTAACCCTGAGAGGCGCAATTCCATCTGTTCGGGACTACCATTGGTCTGAATTTCTCTCTGTTCTAAAATTTGCTGATATAGACCTAGTAAGCTGCTTGATTTTTGCTCATTGCGAAGAATCCTATCTCGAATAGTTCTTAAATGTTCCGGTTCATCCTGCTCTTCCCAATTTTCAATCACGTGAGATTTGATTAATTGCTCAATTGATTGTGGATTTTGGTTTCCCGTTTTTAGCTCCAGCATCACTAATTGACAAACCTTTTGGGTCATAAAAGGCTGTCCACCTGTCCAGTCAAGGATTTTCTGAACAACAATTTCAGGATTATTGAGTTTTCCTTGCAACCCCCTAATTAATGGCTGAACTTCGCGCGGTTGAAACCCAGACAATTCAATGGCCTTGCCAAGATTAAAAGGGTTTTGACCTTTATCTCGAATCAGTGTATTAGGAGTAGCTACTCCCAACAGAGCAAAAGTGAGGCGTTTGTAGTCGGGATAACTATCCCTTTGTTCATAAAAAAAGCGAATTAGTCCAAAAAAGTCATCAAGGGAAAATTTTTGACTGAGAACCCGATCAACTTCATCAACGAAAATGACTATATTTTGCTTAACTTGAACTAAGAGGACTTCCTGAATAAACAGATTCAATCTTTGTGTGGGTGAAAACAGATCTTGCCGATCTCTCCACCAAGTTCGCCAAGGAATTTCTAAGCTAAGCTGACAACTACCTACCAAAGCATAAACAAATCCTGCATACCACTTTTCTGGGGTGATATTTAAGGTGCCCATTCCAGTCAGGTCAATAAAAATACAGACTGTTCCTTCTTTTTGCAGCCTTTGCATGGCCATTACTCGTAAGCTAGACTTGCCCATCTGTCGGGAGTTGAGTACATAGCAAAATTGACCCGACTTTAAAGCTTCATAAAAAGCTGCATCGGCTTGTCTGGTAACATAGCTAGGTGCGTCTCTATCTAGACTCCCTCCAACTTGATACTCAAAGTTTGACTTAATTTCCATCATAACTTCTACGGTTATTTTATTCTAATAAATACTAGTACAAATTATTGGACATAAAGTTAAACTGACAAGATCCTTAAAAAGTACTCGCGGTATAAATTGCACCGAGGCATTACTTGATTATTTGTTTTTTTTACTAATCCCATACTATGTAACTTATAAATTTGTCTAGAGTCTAATTCCACTGGCATTGCAGAAAGAACCACTTTTTTTAAGGCTTCAGTTAATTCGCAACTTTGTTGCAGCATTTCCCGATGTTGCCGTAAATGGTTGATGTAAATTCCTGACTCGCTCGAAGCTTCAAGCAATAGCCTTTCTAAGGTTATGTTTTGGGCAGTAACCTCATAGAGGGCCACCCTTACTAGATATGGATGTCCTCCTACCATGGTCATCAATGCCTCTATCTGGGACTGATGCCAATCTAGTGCATGAAGGAGGGTCAAATCTTGCACCTGCTTCTGGTCAAATTCCCGCAACTGCAAAGGAGTCCCTGCATTAAAGGGCGATTGATTGACATCCAAGGTAACATAACATTCTGTTGAATGTGCCATGACTAACCTTAATTGTCTCCATTGCTGAGAAGCCTTTCCTTTGTCATGCCAACTTCTGAGCATCCCTAAAAAATCGTCTGCAACTTCAGTATAGGGAAAAATTTTATCTACATCATCTAACCCTAGAAGTAGAGGACCGTCTATCTGTTTTAATAAGTACTGTTCAAAATAAGCGCTGCAGTTATCGTTGCTGCCTAAAGTCTCTGTATCCCAATAATCACGTAACCTATTTTCTAATTTTAACTGATTCCCAACCATCAGACAGAACCAGCGTAAGAACTTATCCAGATTCGTGATAATTCCCCGCGCTACAGTTCTCAAATTTAGTGAGGCTGTTTGATAATTATGAGATTGAGCCTGGGCTATAATCCTGATCATCAGTGAAGTTTTGCCCATCAGTTTTGGCGCTTTAATACTAATTAAAGAACCTGGTTTAATAATTGTCTCGTAACACAGAGATTCGACCCCTACTCGTTCTAGATAAAGGGGAGATTCTAGTGCCTCTGGCCCCTCTGGAAAAGGCAAGATAGCCACCCAGGGTGAAACTGATGATGTCACATCTGAGGCCTTTCTTTGGAATGCCCATCTAAAATTAGTCTTGGTTATCTCTTCTTGTAGGGCCACAGAAAGTTTCTGCCATAGCTTAGATCCAACATCTCCCCTGAGGTAATTAACTGTAAAGTTGTGGAGTTCTGCTATTTTTTCATAAGTTAGTCCATTCCAAGCTCCTTCAAGCACAAATATTTCAGCATCTCTTAGGTGTTCTCCAAAATGTTTAAAGATAACCTGCTCGGCAATCTGTTTGGCTTGTTCCCAAGTTAAAGTTGATTTTGAGTCCATGATGCTACTAAAAGCTTTAAAAAAAGGCAAACTTTTTTAAAGTTTACCTTAAATCTATACTAATTATTATTTTTTAACTTGAGCAGTTTTTTTACTTACTTTTATTTGCTTACGTTTGAGTCCCGCAGCTAATCCCATCGCTGAAACTAGTCCAAAAATGCTTAAAGAATGCTCTGGTACTGCTGCTTGAAGCTGTCCTCTAATCTCTCCACCTGGAAAATTAGCATTGTGAAGGTTGACATAGAATAGACCATTTTGAAGAGACTGAACTTGAAGCGGATTAATTGAAAAGATTTGTTCAGGTATAATGCCAGATGTACCAACAGGAAGACCAGTAAATCCAAAAATAACCGGACCATTGGTTCCTGCAGCCCCATTGTGAATGTGACCTGCGACTAGAGTACTAGCAACACCAGAATAGGATACATTGACTGTAATCTCATCTTCTGCATTGTTAAGTAGCACGGATGCAAATCCAGTGGCTGTAGAAGCATTTACGGGAACTTGCTGACTGCCTGAAAGGTTAGCGGTAAAAAGGGTAGAAGCTTCTGCATTGTTTCCTAAAACCACGCTAGCTAGACAAGTTAACCCTATGCTTAGAGGAACAATAGTTTCCTTGAAGTTATTATTGATCATTGTTTTGAGATAATATTTATGTTTTCTTGATAGTTTGCTTTACTTATAACATTGATCTGACTAAATGTCAAGATCCAGTCAGTAATTTAAGATATTTTTGCTCTATCTCTGACCATTGATAATTTTTTTGAACAAATTGTTGTCCTTGTTTTCCTAGTTGATTAAATGTTACTTGAGATATTGTCTCTAAAACAGTTGTAAATTCAGCCTGGTTGCTATACCACAGTCCTCCACCAGAACGACGACATTGTTGAACCAATACCTCACATGAAGCATTGACTAAGACTGCTTTACCCACCGTCCAAGCTTCTAGAAGAACTAAAGAAAGACTTTCATAAGCAGAAGGCATAATTAAAAGATCACAAGCTGCTAGGGCATTCCATTTAGTCTGTTCATCTACAAAACCCAAGGAGATAATATCGGGATGTTTAGGAATTGGTATAGCGGCCTTACCAAGTAAAACGAGTTTTCTAGAGTTAGAAGTATTCTGTTTATAATCAAGAAAGTATTTAAACAACTCCTCACATCCTTTAGCTGAATCTATTCTCCCGATATACAATAAAAAAGGTTCAGTAATGGGAAAGTCTTGAGCACTATAAGATAGAGGTGGATCTACCGCTAATCCGGCAATCGGTCCAGACCAATTAACAAAAGGAAAGAGGGTTTCTAAAAAAGTTTTCTCTTGGGGAGTATTAAAAATAAAGCCTTGAGGAAATGTAAATAGACCCTGCCACAAGCTTAAATAAATACACCATTCATCATGCGCTAATGGTAATAGATAAGCCTTATCAGCAACTAAAGGGAGAATAAAATAAGTTGTTGCATAGAGATAGGTAAAGAAAATAAAAGCATCATAATCAGCTTGATGTTCCCACACATAGTTTATTAAATCAGAACTTATTGGGCCTTGTTCTTTTAACCACTGTTCCTCTTCAAGTAAAGATAGTTCTAAAAATCGATAACGGATCTCCTCAGAAAGCTGATTAAATTGGTCAATATTACGAGGTTTATCTACTAAAAAACGTCTGGTCTTAACTCCTGCTAGTTCTGTAACTCCAGGTTGATAGTAATTCTCCCAAGTTAAATAATCTAAAGCACAAGTAGTCAATATTTCTACATCCCAATATTTTGTCATACGTTGAGCAACTTTCAAGCAATGAAATTCTGCTCCTCCATTAACTTCTATTCCGCAACGCTGCACTAGAAAAGCGACTTTAAGCATGATTATTAGTTACAGAGAAAGTTAATAGCAGTTGCTAGATTTTCTATTTCTTCTTCAAAGACTATAGAGTTATTCCAACTACTTATATTATTAGTAATACGCTTTAAAATAACATTAGCTGTAACAGAAGATCTAAAATCGACTACTTTTTGAGAGAAATTCAGCAGATCCTTTGCATAAATAGCCCAATCTTTCTGGTCTGGAAGTAGAGTATAAGCGATTAAAAAAAGATTGCGGTTTTTCATTTCTTCATACTCCTTTTGACTGTGTGTTAATACCCCTATTGTAGACTCGATTTCCCAGAGACTTGCTAAGCTTATTATTAATCCTGGAGATTGACAACTAACTGTATAGATCTGTTTATGTGCTTCTAAATCGCTCCCTAATAAGTATATATTCAAGGGAGCCTGATTAATTTCTCTCCAAGGAAGTTGCTCTAGTTGATAGTAATGAATAGAAGCATATTTTTCTAATTGCTGATCATATTTAGCTTGATTTGTCCAGAGTCTAACCTCTGCTTGTTGAGATAAACAGGGTAGTATTTGTCGGGTGTATTCTGCGCTTTCTGTTTTGACTGGTGGTAAAGGCGAAAATAAATTAAGTTTCATCTGGTCAATTTCTCAATCACATTAGACCAAGTAATATTTTGGGCTTTATAGT
The DNA here is from genome assembly GCA_949127655.1 of Chroococcales cyanobacterium PMM_0086. Taxonomy (GTDB): domain Bacteria; phylum Cyanobacteriota; class Cyanobacteriia; order Cyanobacteriales; family Microcystaceae; genus CAISPN01. The sequence continues at coordinate 15,099 of CASBQB010000153.1, forward strand.
AGGATAGTCCAGCTTGACCTAAACTTTTAGCCCATGTACGATTATCCCAAATTCTATCCATTGCTGCTGCTAAAGATAAAGGGTTTGATTCAGCAATTAAACCTGTCTTTTGATCGCTAACAAATTCTAAAGGTCCACCTGAATCACAACAAGTAAGCACAGGTTTAGCAGATAGCATTGCTTCTAATGTAACATAACCATAATCTTCTTGAAAAGGTGGGAAGATAACTGCTAGTGATTCTGCATAGTACTGAATTAGCTCTTTTTGATTAATACCTCCTAAAAACTTAATTTGTTGATAAACACCTAATTGTTTAGCTAAGTTAATCAGTTCTTGTAAATAGGTTTCTTGGTCTGGTTTACCTGCGAAAATCACTTTAACTGCATTACTGGTTTTTGCTAAAGCTTGTATAACTAATTCCTGACGCTTAATACCAGTTAAACGACTTGGAAAAAAGAAATAGCCTTTTTCTTCGGCTGTGTAAAAAGCTTCTGCGTTCTGAGGTGGATGATAGAGAGGGGTTGCTTGAAAATCATTAAAAGTTTTTAATCTATTGGCAACATTTAAAGAGTTACTAAAGATAGCTTTTGCTTCTTTAAAAGCTTTCTGATCTGCTTTAATAATGTTTTCTCTTACCTGCCAACCTAAAGCACTTTGAGAAAGAGGACTATATTCTGTATCCCATAATTCATAAGCTTCTCTATATTGATGCAGTAACCAAATAATCTTCTGAGGATGAGGAATTAGGTAGGTTGGAAATTTCAGGGTAATAATTCTATCAATTGCTTTACCAGAAAACTCTGATAAGTCCTGTAAGCGATTAATTAACATATAATCCAATATCTTTTCTATTGGATAGTCTTTAAAAGGTAGAGAAACTAATTCAGCTTGATGATTGAATTGAAGCAAAGAGTTAACAAGTCCTTCAGCGTGAATTTCCGCACCTCCACGAATAAACGGAACCTGGGTTGTGACAACTAAAATTCTCATTAACTTTTAATTTTCCTGAGGTTTTTTAGAACGTAATTCTGCAACTTCTAATCTTAAATCATCTATTTCTTGGACTAACTGTTCATTGAGAATTAGAGAAAGTTTGACAGCCGCAATTAAGTTTTGATTAACTTCTCTCTGGTCTTTAAAAAGGGCACTTAAAGCTTTAAGAACAAAGGGTTTTAAAATCAAACTAATATTAAAAGGAAACTGATTGAGTTTGTCTGGCCATTTAGTTCTGATCACTGAGCGAATTTCTGCAGCTTTTAAGAATTTTTTAACTTGACCTAAGATTAGTTTATTTCGAGCAATTATAGTTGATTTTGGTATCTCATACTCTGCAGCCAAATCTCTCCTTTTAGCTACTTCTTCTTGAATCTTCTGCATCAATACATCTACATTAATTTTGGGTTGATGTTCTTCAATCATCTTAATTTGTTACCTTTTGATAAACTCTATTTATTTCCTGAATATAGCGATCCTAAATGCAATTCTTGTAGAACAAGTAGGAAAGCCTGTGAATTTCTCACAACTGAAATAGAGTTACTATATTACTGTAAGTTAAAGCTTTAGTGAAGGAAAAATCTGAGATTAATATTTACAGTTGGGTACAAATTGACTGCTATTGAGAGAACTAGTTAAAATTTTACCCCCTCAAGGAACTTAAAAATCCTTGAGGGGGCTAATGATCAATCTATTTTAAACCGTAGTAAAGTTACTTAAACTGAGAGTTCCGGTTAAACCTGTGATTTCAATAATAGCATCAGTGCTAGCATTAAAGCCGGCTGTAGCATCATTGAGAGCTACAAAGGTACGACTCCCGAAAGTAAATTGAGCCGCACTATTGACTCCAAAATTAGTAGTCTTTAAGGCCTTTCCTATTCCTGTAGCATCAAGAGTAGCTATATTTCCAACATTCTTAAAAGCTGTCCGAGCAGTACTGACCAAGAATAGATCATTATTGAAATCAGTTATTAAATCATTTGTACCTAGTAAAGAATTGCTTAAGGTTGTGTAACCAAAACGGTCACTTCCTGCACTACCTGTGAGAGTATCTTTACCACCTCCACCTGTTATTAGGTTATTAGCACTGTTGCCTGTTATTAGGTTATTAGCAGTATTACCTGTACCATTTATTGCAGCAGTACCTGTAAGAGTGAGATTTTCAACATTCGCGGGTAAAGTTATCGTTGCTGATGCAGTGAGAGTATCAGTGATAGTGGTTGTAGCAGTACTGATTCCTAAAGTGGCATTTGTCGGATTAGTTAGGGTGAGAGTAAAGGTTTCGTTGGGTTCATTTAGGTTATCATTGAGTATGGGAATATTGACTATTTGAGTGTTAATACCTGGGTTAAAGGTTAGTGTTCCTGTCTTTGTTGTATAGTCTGAACCTGCTAAGACTGTACCATTTGCTGTAGCATAAGTAACCGTAATAGTTTGACTACTAGGATTAGATAAACCGACTGTATAACTCACATTTTGAGGGTTAGTTAAGCCTTCTACAATGGTTTGATTGGCACTTAGGTTAATAACTGGTTTAGAGTCATTGTCAGCAATGGTTACTGTGGCCTTATTAAGAGTTACTATACTATATCCTGTTCCTGTAGATAATGTGAGTATAGCGGTCTCACTACCTTCAAAGATGCTGTCATTTATTGGGGTAACTTGTACTTTTGCTGTAGCACTGCCTGCTGCAAAGGTAGCTGTTAAAGGTATTGAGGTATAGTCTGTGCCATTAATTGCTGTACCAGAGATGGTATAGTTGACTGTTAAGGCACTTGTAGTTAGTCCTGTACGGGCTAGTGTGAAAGTCCCTGGGTTAATAGGTGTTCCTGTAGCTGTTTCTGCAGCTGTTGCATCTGTTGCGGCTATGGTTATAACTGGGAAGGTTGTGCAACCAAAAGCTGTGGGATGTAGTCTATAGAGTTTGATAGTAAATTTAAACCGTATTAATGAACTGTATTTTCTGCGCTCACTCTAAGACACACAAACACGGCAAAACTGAAAAAGGACATCAAAGATATAAATGTCCGAACTGTGGCAAAACTTTTCCCGAACACGTTGATACTCTTTACTATGGTCGTCATCTTGACGCAGAAGAAATTCGTATTATTCTACAGTCTCATTCTGAGGGGAGTAGTCTCAGAGGTATAAGTCGTATTATTGGACGGGCTTATGGAACTGTCGTTTCTTTAGTCAGAGGTGACGAGCGTCAAAAGGCACAGATGATTCATAATCAGGAAGTACAAAAAGTGCCTACAGAAGAAGTGAACGCTGACGTTCACGTAGTGATGCCGTAGGCTAATGTGGTCGTTTGTTAAAAAAAACAAAAAAACTGTCTCCCAGACGAACTAATGGTAAGAGACTGTTGGATTCTCCTTGAGTTTAGCCCAAGACAGTGGTTTAATTCTAGCTGCTAGAGTAGGAAAGCATACAGATGCTTTTATTGAAGAATTAATCAATAGCACAGCGGGGAAAACTGATTGTCTAAACTGGACGTGCAGATGGTTGGGGTGGCTATGAACAAGTTTTGGGGATTGTCGGCGTAGCCGCCCGCAGGGTAATTAACCATCAAATTGTCCAAGAGAACACCCAACGTTTGGAAAGAACTAATGGAATTCTGCGACAACAGACGCTCCCGGTGGCATAGAAGACAGAACAAATTTGGCAAAATATCGGAACAAACTAAGGTGACAGTACGTTTAGTGGTTAGCTATTTTAATTGGATTTGGACTCATAGTAGATTAGGAACGACAGCAGCACTCTGCGAGATCCTGCGGAACAAAGGGCGCTCCTTAACGGATAAATGTTGGAGTTGGAATGATCTAGTTTGCTATCCCACATTCTTTTAACGCACAACCGTTGAGGCAAGCCTACTTTAGGATTATGTAACTTCTCAGGTTCAGCAAAGCCTTGTGATATTAGCAGGTTTAGCAAGGGATTTTGAAACTTTACGGACGATGTGGTTTTTAAATAATTGTATAAGACCAACTAAAATAGCGATTATACCCAGTCACGAATCACTGATGATAGTAGTATATAAATTCTGAAAAGGTGGCTATTTACTAACCACCTGACCTAAGATAATGTGTAACAGATATAGACTACCTGATCATCTATTACGCGTCAACGTTCTCTACTTGCTTAGTGAGAATCCACATAGCGTGAATACTCCCAGGAATCCAACCAATTAAAGTTAAAATGATGTTAATAATTAAGGCTGAACTAAATCCTTTGTTCTGGAAAACACTGACAGGGGGAAGCAGAATCGCTAGAATAAAACGAATCAACATAGAGGTTCTCTTATTTCTTAATCTTATAAGTCAATCTTAACGCTAGATTTTGTTAATTTCCAAAAAAATACAATAAAATGTAAGTAATTTAAGAAAAAAGGATAAGTTTATGATTGGTATTCTCTTAAGCATTTTAGCAACTGCTCTTAGTTTGTTAGTGGTTGATATCGTTTTCCCTGGCGTGGATTTAGCCAATTTTCCTGCGGCAATGATAGCAGGTGCGGTGATTGGCATTATTAACGCTCTAGTCAGACCTGTACTAACTATACTTTCTCTACCCTTTACTATTTTAACTTTAGGGGCTTTTCTTTTGGTAGTTAATGGTTTTTGTTTCTGGTTGGCTTCAGTATTCGTTCCAGGCTTTGCTGTGCATGGTTTGATAGCCTTTATTGTAGCCCCTGTCATCCTTTCTTTAGTCAATACCAGCTTAACCAAATACTTCGCTGAAAAATACCCCAGCACACCAGAATTAGAGGGAGAATAATTGACTCAAGGTGCTGATCAAACCACTCGCATATCTGTAAGTAGGGAACTCGCTGTCGACCGTAGCCTCTCCTAGAGTGCCGCCCCTAGGGTAAGCTGACAAGACTCCCCGTCCTATCATATAGGGCGGGGATCTTCGAGCAAAAAATTTAATTCAAAAAAAGAAGAACAAGATTAAAAAAAAGTAATATAATAAAACTGGTTAGTACCAAGATTTATATGGTACATAAAAATTAATCAAAAAAGGTTAAATTGATGCCGATTGACAATGCAGGGAACACTGGGGCTACAGCCAGAGTAGTTAATATAGGTGCAACACCCACAACATTCACAGATTTTGTGGGTTCTAGTGATACAAATGACTACTACCGTTTTTCACTGAGTGGAACAAGTGACTTTAGTCTAGGGTTGACAGGATTAAGCGCAGATGTAGATGTAGAGTTACTAAATAGTACTGGTGGTGTGATTACTAGATCTATCAATGCTGGGAATGCTAATGAAAGCATTACTAGTCAACTAGGTGCAGGGACATACTTTGTCCGGGTTTTTCCTTTCGGCAGTGGGGACACGAACTATAAATTAACTCTCAGTGCAACTTCAATAGGTCCAACCAATGGTAACGATGTTCTCAATGGTAGTAATGGCAACGATACGTTTATCGGATCTGCAGGTAATGACACAATAGATGGTGGTTTAGGGATAGATACGGTAAATTACACTAACTTAGGTCAAGTAATTACCCTCAAAATTCAAGGAGCTGTCACTAAAGCAGGTGGTCTAGGAACAGATAATCTCTCTAAAATAGAAACGATTA
>CASBQB010000154.1 GCA_949127655.1 Chroococcales cyanobacterium PMM_0086
AATTAGTGGTCTGCACCCGAAAATGTATTTTTTAGTAAAGATGAACCCTAATTAGTGGTCTGCACCCGAAAATGTATTTTTTAGTAAAGATGAATCCTGATTAGTGGTCTGCACCCGAAAAATATTGAACCCTGAATAGTGGTCTGCACCCGAAAAATATTGAACCCTGAATAGTGGTCTGCACCCGAAAAAATATTGAACCCTGAATAGTGGTCTGCACCCGAAAACGTTGAATCCTTAATTAACATAATCGTTGATTTAACTGGGGTTTACAATAAGGTTGATCACTCAAAAGATGTGATGTTCATCATAGGGAGTTCTGGAAGTCAAGGAAAAAGCACAAATAATTGCAGCATCTAAAAATAAGTAGTAATCTTAAAAGGATAAAAGCGCCAAGCAGTTAAAACATAGCATTATGGTGAGATGAATTCTCTAGCTCAAATAAAGAAACCTCTGATAGAACTAAAAGGAGTGTCCAAGTACTTTGGAGAGCGTTGTATCTTCAATAAGATTGATTTGGCCATCAATAGAGGAGAATCTTTGATGATTGTTGGTCCATCAGGAACAGGCAAATCAACTATTCTTAAGATTATTGCGGGATTAGAAACAATTGACGAAGGGGAAATCTATATCAATGGAGAACTCAGAACAGGCTTAATTGAAGATGCGATAGACCCTATCAGGATTGCTTTAGTCTTTCAGCAATCCGCACTCTTTGATTCTTTGACAGTCGGGGAAAATGTGGGATTTTACTTGCTCGAACATTCTAAACTCTCACATGAGAAGATTCAAGAAATTGTCAATCAGAAACTAGAGATGGTTGGTTTAGGTAATATTAGTGATCGCTATCCTGCTCAACTATCGGGTGGAATGCGGAAAAGAGTTAGTTTTGCCCGTGCCATTATTGCCAATCCAGAAGATAAGCAGGGTAACCCAGATGTCATCCTGTATGACGAACCAACAGCAGGACTAGATCCTATTGCTTCGACAATTATCGAAGACTTAGTTAGAGATCTACAAAACAATTCCGGCGGCTGTGGAACCTATATAATGGTCTCTCATCAACACAGCACAATACGTCGTACGGCAAATCGAGTGGTTCTACTATACAATAATATTATTCAATGGGAAGGTAGTGTAGAGCAAGTTGATACAACTGAAAATCCTATTGCTAAACAGTTTTTTAGTGGACAAGTTGAAGGACCAATCAATTCTCTAGATTAAGATATGCTTAAATTGACATATAAGATAAAGGACAGTTTATATGCGGCAGCCGCGTAGAATTCGTGAAGGCTATCTTGGTCTCTTTTCTCTGGTAGGACTAGTTGCTTTTGGAGTGTTAGCTTTTTGGCTTTCAGGAGGAGAGTTTGGCGAAAAGACCTACACAATTAAAGTTAAATTTGACAGTGCTAACGGGCTGCGAGAAGGCGCTGGAGTCAACTTCAGAGGAGTTTTAGTAGGGAGTGTCGCCAGGGTCACCCCAAGACCAAATCTGATTGAAGTAATACTCCGCGTCAATGAAAAAGTAAAAATCCCTACTGGTTCTGTCATTGAAGTCAATCGTTCTGGCCTGCTAGGAGAGTCTTCTGTGGCAATTAACCCGACCGAGGTAGTAGCGAAAAACAGTCTAGATGGACTGAGTCCGATTGGATCGACTTGTGACCCGCAAAAAATCATCTGTGATAAATCTCAAGTATATGGACAGTCTGGAAGTCAGCTATTGGCCAATTTAGCACGTCTAACAGAAGTGTTTGCTAATCCCGTTTTTCTAGAACGGGTAAACAAGACCCTTAAAAACATTACCGAACTGAGTGAAGAATTGGCAAAAACTTCCAAAACCCTAGATAAAAATCTCAATCAAATCTCAGGAGAGGCCATTAAAACAGCTAGATCACTCAACAAAACTGCTCAAGATGCTTCTGAAGTTTCCCAAAATCTCAATGCGATACTATTAGAAAATCGTGATAGTCTTCAGCAAACAATTGGACAGACAAAGCAAACTGTAGTCGCTTTAAATACAGTAATCAAAGAAAATAGAGCTAATCTATATCAAAGTATTCTCAGCGTCCAAAAGACCAGCACCAATCTCAATCAATTAATTAGCGAAATTCAAACAACAGTTAAACAAGCAAGTAACACTTTACGGTCTCCAGAATCGGCGCGTATGTTACAAAATGTAAATAAGATAGTCGCCAATGTAGCCGAAACATCAGAAAATCTGCGGGAAGCATCTAAAACTATTAATGATCCTAAAACTATTTTGGCGTTACAACAGACATTACAATCAGCTAGAGTGACTTTTGAAAATACCCAGAAGATAACTTCAGATTTGGATGATTTGACAGGAGATCCTGCTCTTCGAGAAAATATACGTCGTTTAATCACTGGACTGAGTTCCTTAGTTTCTTCGAGCGATCAACTTGAGCAACAGGTTCGTCTCTCTCAAGCTTTAGAATCAACCCGTCTTTCCCTTCAACCTCTCACTAGTCCCAGTCCTTCACTAACTCCTTTGAATCCATGACTCAAGAACTAGAGACCCTTCGTGCTAAACAAATTGCTTTTTTAATTGAGGCTCAAAAGTCTTCTCTAGAGAGGGAAAAAATGATCACTCGTCAAATAGAACGTTTGGCTGAAATTCATTCTCAACAGTCTCAAGTGATGCAAAAATTAACTGATGGATTGGGTAAACTAGCTGATAATCTAGCTTCTACTAATGCAGCACTCGAACGGATGGAGCGTGTGGTAGATTATTTGATGAAGCGTGACGGAGAAATTAGTCGTTCAGATGGGCTTGATAAGTCCTGAAGGCTCCTTACTTAACATAACCGATATCTGCTTCAAGTTGCCTTTGGGAAGCTGCTAGCACTGCTAAACGGTCACAGCGCTCATTTTCTTTATTACCTGAATGGCCTCTTATCCAAAGAAAGGTTACTTTGTGATAATTACAGAGTTTTAACATCTGCTCCCAAAGATCAGGATTTTTAGCCATTTCTTTTTTATTGCGCATCCAGTGCTGTTGCTGCCATTTTTTAGCCCATCCCTTCATCATCGCATCTACCAAGTATTGAGAGTCGCTATAGAGGTTGACTAGCGAGTTTTGTTTTAAGCTTTCTAACCCCTTAATAGCTGCGATAATCTCCATCCGGTTATTAGTTGTCAACTGGTATCCACCAGATAACTCTAAGCGATGTTCTCCTGAGAGTAATACTACTCCATAACCCCCTGGTCCTGGATTACCTATACAGGCTCCATCTGTATAGATGGTAATTTCTGGGACTGTTTCAAGCATAATTCAAAGCTACATCAATACTTTTACGAACAGCTGAGGCTGAAGCGTGAAAAGCCTCTTGTTCAGCCGTGGTCAATTCTAACTCTAAAATATTTCCTACCCCTTGTCTATCTAGGCGACAGGGAACCCCCAAATATATATCTTCTAAACCATATTCTCCCCTGAGATAGGCTGCTGTCGGTAAAAGACGAGACTGGTTGTTTAGTAAGGCTTCTACCATCAGACAAGCACTAGAGGCAGGTGCATAATATGCTCCTCCTGTTTGGAGGAGTTTGACTATTTCTGCCCCTCCATTGCGGGTTCTTTCGATTAACCTAGCAATTGTTCCCTCTTCCATCAGTTCTGTAATTGGTATTCCCCTTACAGTACAATAACGAGGTAATGGTAACATCAAGTCTCCATGACCCCCTAAAACCATCGCTGTTACGTCTGTAGTGCAAATGTCTAGTTCTAAAGCAATAAAAGTTTGTAACCGAGAAGAGTCTAGTACTCCAGCCATGCCCATTACGCGCTGTGGGGAGATGCCTGTTGCTTTCCAGACTAGATAAGTCATCACGTCTAGAGGGTTGGTGATGACCAAATAGAGGGCATTGGGGGAATAAATGAGAGTCTTTTTGGCTATTTCAGTAACTATTTTAGCATTAATATGTACTAAGTCATCCCGACTCATGCCAGGTTTACGAGCTAAACCCGCTGTAATAACTACTATATCTGAATTAGCTGTTTCAGCGTAGTTATTAGTACCAAATACAGTTCTATCATGTTGTTCTAATCCCCTTGCCTCAATTAGGTCTAAAGCGATTCCTTGCGGTAGTCCTTCTAGAATATCAAGCAGTACAACATCAGCGAGATTTTTTTCTACAATACGTTGAGTGAGGGTTTTACCAACATTTCCTGCCCCAATAACAGAGACACGAGGAGATAGGTAGGCATTTGAACCAGACAAGGGGTTATTCATAAGTTAGGAACTTAAGCTTTTGTGAGTTGATCAAGACGTAGCCAAACGCTAGGGGTTGGCACATAGAATTTGACTAAGGCATAGTCTTCCTTGATATCTAATACTTCCCCTTTGCTGTTGAAGAGATACTCAGGTAACCGACTATCACTCGCTTTAGCTTCCAAGCTGTTTTCCACATTTTCCCTAATCACTTTAACCAGATTTCCCTTAGCAATGGCTACAGTCATAAAGATTCTCCTTATCTCTCTATCTTTCAATTCTAAGTCTTCGGGTAACAATCGTCATCCCATCACCCTGCACTAAAATAGCCGACAACCATTGATTTTCTGGTGTGCTGGGTGCTTGGCCTCTTTTAAAGAGTCCCCCTGCTTGTAGGACTTCTAAGTCAAACTCACTTGGTTGAAGATATTTGGCACTGTCTATTTTTTCTTGCAGGGCATAGCCAACTGAAATCTGGTTAGTCAGGGGTTCTTTTATAATGACCTCAAAGTCAAACTGCTGCCCTACTTTGACTTGAACAGGTAGATTTACTTCTACTTCTGGGGGTTTATTGCCACTTTTAATCTCTGTATTTTCTGTGAGAATTTCTTGTTTAAGCAGATAATTATCTTGGAAGGTTTGACGTGATTTAATAGTTGAACTCATTTGGAAAGTGCGCCCCTTTTGTTGGCTGGTTCCTTGAATTTTTGTTTCTGTTTGGGCAACTATTTTGTCTTTGTCTTTTTCCCAACTTAAGAGTTGAGTTGTATAGCGTAAGTTGGGGTATTCTTTCCAAAGATTAGCTAAAACTTGACTGAGTTTCTTGTTATCTAGCCCATCACTATTAGTAAAATTAGGGCTGTTTAACTTCAACAGACTTTCTATATTCTGTGCATTGGCTGCTGTGTCAATCTCTCCTATAATTTTCTTTAACTCAGTTGGGGCATTCTCTGGAGTTTCGGCTTTGGCTACCGAGGGAATAGCAACAGGACTAATTATGGTCAGTAGTAGCGAAGTCCAAAAAAGGGCACTCAATGGTTTAAAGTTAGGCATAGCCAAGTAATATTAATGACAGTTGATTGTGTTCCACTATTGTAGACAAAAAAGAGGATGACTCGCTTATTAATTGCAGCCAGTGGGACTGGTGGACATCTTTTCCCTGCTTTGGCTGTAGCGCAATGTCTAAAAGATTACCAGATTGAATGGCTAGGTGTAGTTAATCGCCTAGAACAGTCTCTTGTACCTAGTGAGTATCCTTTACATACTCTCAATGTAGAGGGCTTTCAATCTAAGCTTAGTTTAGCAACTTTGAAAATTATTGCCGGACAGTTAAAGGGTATTACTGAGGTTAAGTCTTTACTATCGGATCTCAGTATAGATCTGGTCTTCACAACAGGGGGTTATATTGCCGCTCCTGCCATTCTAGCTGCTTATTGGGCAGGAATTCCGGTTATTCTCCACGAGTCGAATTCTATCCCTGGTAAGGTGACTCGTCTTTTAGGTCGTTTCTGTAATACTACAGCTATTGGTTTTTCCCAGACTGCTGCTTATTTGAAGGGTACTACTTGGGTAGGAACTCCTGTTAGAGATGAGTTTCTCGCCCCCCAACCTCTAGAATTACCTATTTCTAGTGAACAGTTTTTAATTGTTATTGTTGGCGGTTCACAAGGTGCTGTAGCTTTAAATCAGTTAGTGCGTCCTTGTCTTGCTGCTTGGTTAAAAGAAGGTGCGGTGATAGTTCATTTAACTGGTGATAAGGACACTGAAAGTTTAGCTTTAAAAGATTATTACTCTTTTCCCTTCTATAAGAATATGGCAGGTTTATTACAGAGGGCTAATTTAGCTATCAGTCGTTCAGGTGCGGGTACTCTAGCCGAGTTATCTGTTACTGGGACTCCTTCTATTTTAGTGCCTTTTCCTTTTGCTGCTGAAGACCATCAATATTATAATGCTCAGGTTTTTAGTGATGCAGGTGCAGCTTTTCTCTCTCCTCAGTCAGAAATCAACTCCCAACAACTCGAAGAATTGGTTTTAAGGCTTTTAAAAGATAGAGAACAGTTAGCTATAATGAAGCAGAAAACGGCTAGTTTAGCTGTTAGAGATAGTGCTCAAAAGATCTCTCAAGTTATTCGTTTTTATTGTAAATAGGTGGGGCCGTCCATAAACAACGATTGGGTCATCAATCAAAAGAAAACCTCTCAAAACCTCTGATTCAGAGGAGGAGTGAAGTCGGACCAATACAAGCCCAAACTATCAAGACCAATCCTTCTGCCATTGAAACATTTCTTCAATTTCTGCACTTTGAGTCTGGATAATAGCTTTGGCTAGATTACGCAGTTCAGGATGAGGACTATTTAGTACCATTGCAGCCATCATCTGCTTATACTGTGGGCGTAGCCGCCCGTAGGCTAGCTACTTTTTCTGGTAATACAATTCAACGCTCTAGGAGTGGCTAATTATATAGGTAGAACTAAAGAGCCGAATCGTTCTACCAGAAGACATAGCCGTTTTTATTTAGGCTTACATGGACAAGATTGGGTAGATTCAATGGATGTTTTGGGTGTTGATAGTGTAGCTTGCTTAAAGCGTAGCGAGTACGATTAATGTCATTATCACCCCAAAAATTGAACTATTATAAGAAAGGTCGAAGGGCTGCAACCCTTATTAAACAATTCGTTTAGGCTTTATGTCACCCCTACAGGGGTTCTACAATACTATTAATTTATGGTTGCATTTAATTCTGGTCGGAGTTTATGATTGCAGGTTGGTTGCAGATAATTCTGGTTCAGTTGCAATTAATTCTGGTTCTTGTCAGCTTTTGGTGAAGACTAGACAAATATAATATTAAACTACTAAATTCTCAATTTTCAACAAAAACCTTCGCGTCAATAAATCAAGTCCAGCTCGTCCATACATTTGCCG
>CASBQB010000155.1 GCA_949127655.1 Chroococcales cyanobacterium PMM_0086
CTTAGCCGGAGTAATTTAACAGAAGCTAATTTGAGTGAGGCTGAATTAACAGAAGCCTTTTTAGCCCGTGCTAACTTAACAAGAGCTAATTTAAGTCAAGCTAACCTCTTAAGGGCTGATTTGATGAGTGCTGTATTACTAAGTACTAATTTCCAGGGGGCGACAATGCCCGATGGAAAAATTCACACCTAGATTGAGTCTAAAAATTGATTTCTCTTCCCTTTTGACCATCTTGAGGTAAAAAAGCTCGGTCCATCGCCAGAGGTGCGACAGGTTGCGTCAAGGTAAATTGGCCTGAGTCGATCCAAGTCTTGAGCGTTTGTGCTACTTCCCTAGATAGATTAACACTAGCTAGCGGTGCTACTCTCACGGTTTTACCTTCGATAGTTATACGTCCGCTTTTGAGTTGACTGTAACTAACTAAACCAAAAGTTGGACGGACTCGACGGGGAATAGCAAAGTCTATAACAGGGGCCACAATTTCTCCATCTTTCACCCCACAATAGGCAATCACTTCCTCCTCTAGTACAGGCAGCGCTAGTCCTACCCCTAACATTAAAGACGGTCCATAGTTTTGAAAATAGCAACCTCTGACCCAACGGGGACTCATCGCTTTAGCATCTCCAATTAGGGCTAGAGTAGCTGCAGGACCTACTGGTGTGCCGTTTTCTAGACGTTTCTGCAAGGGAAAATGTTGTGTTCCTTCCCAGGCGATGTAACCTATCCCACCGCCTAAAAAAATACGGCTACCAATCCCGATTGCTTTTAAATAGGGATCATTAAAGAGTGGAGATAAAGCACCTGGGTTAGAATAAACTGCATTAGCTAAACGGGGTTGGAGCGGTCCTAAATAGGTGTAAAGAGGATTCTCTCCTCCATTTACGCCTACTATAAAATTTTGGTAAAGATTGCGCGGATTATAAAGGTAAAATTGATTGATAGTATTTTTATTAATACTTGTTTCCAAAGAAGAACGTGGATAACAGTCGGTCATTTGTCCAATGGCTTTTAAAGAAACAGATTTACCAGCAATTAAATCCTCTATAACATGACCACCACCTCTTTGAGAAAGAATATTGCCAAGTTTTTTCTGAGCTTCTAGATTTTCATTACTACTATGAGAGTCAGCTTCAGCAGTAGCACCTAGGTACAAATCTACTGCCCCAAAACCAGCATAAGCCGGAACATTATCTAACCAACATTGGCGAATTTTAATTGGGGGATCAGTATGACCTAAATTGATCATCGCCCCAGAAGATTCCATCGGCTCAAAGGTGCCGCTACAAAGTACATCTACCTGAGAAAAGGCTTCACGGACACTGATCTCCTTAAGACGATTTTTTAAATCTTCTACTGTCCAAACAATAGCCTTGCCGTTGGTAATTTTCTGATTAATTTCCTCTAATGTGCGCATTAGCTATGATGATCCAGTCTTATAAGGATTAATGCGGTTACTAAAACGCCAAATTAACAGTAGAAGAACGACTAGAGGAGGCAGTAAAATAGCCACCAAGGCATTAGATTTAGTTGGGGCTAAGGAGAGTAATGGTCCAACGTATTTGATGATTACTGAGAGACCTAGAGAGAAGAAAAAGACTTTTAAAATCAATTCTAGTTGAGTTTTATTCATAGAAGTTAACGCAGTTTTTGCTTAATGAAATTGATTAACTGATTAACCTGCCTTTTGAGAGTATCGACTTCTGTCTGTAGATGAGCAACTTGCGCCTTGAGAATTTGCACATCCTGATTATCTGCAGAGACCACGGTGTCATGGGTTAACACTTCTTCAACAGGAGGAGCCTTTTGTACTAATGGTTTAGCGGTTGTTTTAGCTTTACCCATAGCTTCCTTGATAGCTTCTATTAGTTTTTTATCATCAAAGGGCTTTTGCATGAAAGCGAAGTTTTCAAAGGGTTCTGGAAACTTTTCAATCACCTCTTCTTTGCGTCCTGACATGATCACAAGGGGAATATTTTTTAGTTCATTTTGCTTTTGAATTTCCCTGTAGACCTCCCAGCCGCTCATTTTCGGCAGGATGAAGTCTAAGACAATCAGATTAGGTTTTTCACTACAAATCATTTTGTATCCTTCTAAACCGTCTTTGGCTTCTAAGACCTCAAAACTAGGGGATGGTAGCATCTCTTTGACACGCATTCTGATAACTTTGCTATCATCTATTACGAGAACTTTCCGATTGGCCATTAATTTTGCTCCTTTTAATATCGCTTTATCTTTGCTAGTTGGGAAGAAGACGGGCTAGACTATATATCAGTCAGTATTCCCCTTCATCTTTAAAAGTAACATTGAGAGGCTTAAGGGGGCTGCATACCTCTTTTTACCCACCTTAAGATTATGTCTTATCTTACTGATTATTTAACCCCAGATGAGCTAGAAGTTAATCAGTTACCTAAATGGTTAAAGCGTCCTATTGGTAAGTCTAGTCAACTTTCTCAGGTGCAACGTATTATTAAAGCACGTCAAATTCACACGATCTGTGAGGAGGGACGCTGTCCCAACCGTGCTGAATGTTATGGGCAAGGTACAGCCACTTTTCTGCTTTTAGGTAGTATTTGCACTCGCTCTTGTGCTTTTTGTCAAGTATCTAAGGGTCTTTCTCCCTCAACACTTGATCCTGATGAACCTGAGAAAGTGGCTCAGGCTGTACAAATTTTGGCTTTACGTTATGTTGTTTTGACTTCTGTTGCTCGTGATGACCTCGCTGATGGGGGTGCACAGAGATATGTTGAAGTAATACAGGCGATCCGTGCTCTTAATCCACAGACCCTAATTGAGGTTTTAACGCCTGATTTTTGGAGTGGAAAAAATGCCGCACAAGCTCAAAAGGAGCGCATTGCTCAAGTGGTCTCCCTTACTCCTGCTTGCTACAATCACAATATTGAAACGGTCGAGCGTTTACAAGGACCTGTCCGTAGAGGAGCCAAATATGAGCGCTCTTTAGATGTCTTAGCTTGGGTTAAAACGCTTAATCCCTCTTTGGCTACTAAATCAGGTCTCATGCTCGGACATGGCGAAACAGAGCAGGAAATTATCCAAACTTTACAAGATTTACGATCTGTTCAATGTGATCGTCTCACTTTGGGACAATATATGCGCCCTAGTTTAGAGCATCTACCAGTTAAAAAGTACTGGACTCCTGGAGAATTTGAGCATTTAGGAGAGATAGCGCGTTCTATGGGGTTTTCTGATGTACGTTCAGGTCCTTTGGTGAGGAGTTCTTATCATGCAGGCCAGTCCAAAGATTAACTACTTACTTTTTACTATCTTTGCCTAATGATAATTTTTGTCCAATGTCCGAGGACTATCTGATCACCATCTTTGAGAGGAAGACTATTCATCGCTTGTAATATTACCCCATTGAGCAGAGTTCCATTAGAAGAACCGATATCTCTTAAAATAAGCGTGCCATCAGACTGACAGATAATTTGAGCATGACGATGTGAAATAGCATCATCAAAGTCTAGAGAAATCTCTGGTTCAACTCCTTTTTTTTGACTGTGACGGCCAATTAAATTAATTTCTTTACTTAAACGGAAGACTAGAGGGGGTTGATTGATGGGAGGTTGTGGACTTTCTGTATGACAGAGCGCGGGATCGATAATCGCTACTAGTTCCCAAGTTCCAAAGAGCGGGGAAAGGGGACTATGATTATTTAAATCCATTGTGCTTTCCTCTTCCGCTTCGTCTTGATACAAGTGCGCAGAGAGATTATCTTTTTCTTTGGGATCTATGGTTGTACTGGGCAGGAGATAGGGAATTTCTCCATGTCCGCCTGTTTTGAAATTGTAACCACAAATCCCACAAACGTTGCCCCTAGTTAGACTATGAGGGGCTGAACAGTCTGGACAGGTGATCATCTCTGGCTCAAGGTTCATGTGTTCTTTTCCCAGTTGAATAGGCTTTTTAAATCCTTTAGAGAATCAATACTTAATTATTTTAGTCTGCTATTTTCTGTCTGTTTCTATAATAACCTTGGTCTGCTGACCAGCATTTTACAAAAATCTGCCAAAAAACTTTAAAAAGGGGTTGCGCTAGTTAAGTTGATAGGTGTATAATCATAAAACGTGACAAGTAATCCTCGGTAGCTCAGTGGTAGAGCGGTCGGCTGTTAACCGATTGGTCGTAGGTTCGAATCCCACCCGGGGAGTTAATTATCTTCTGAATCTTCAGTCTGTAATTCAGAGAAGGATCGGTTAGGGTTACTCTTTTTGAGTACGCTTACGCCTTCTGCTAACTGTTCTAGAACTAGCAAAGGAGTAGGTTTAGCTTTTTGATCCCAACTAATTTGGACAACCCGTCCTTGAATCATCGGTTGCCAATTTTGGTCTTCATTGGGTGAGAGATACCTTTCAATACAATCGAGAATCTGATTAACGGTGACTGAACTAGTCTGCGTGGGAAGTTTAGAAAGTTTCATTTCTATACGAAATAGTACACCTTTATTCCATTTCCCTTCTGATGTTTCAATCTCGTAAGTTATATCGAAAGTTTCATCGACTTGTCTGCCTCCTTGCATAATTCCGACAGACTGTTTGGATGTACTCGGGCGGAGTGCTTGACCGATTAACTGACTTATTTTGACTTTAGTTTGATTAATAATCACATAATGAAATACCTCTTCATCCATTCGCATTCTCAGGTAATCCAGGTTAAAGCCTCTAGCATAGACTAAATCAGGGTTAGTCTCCATTTTGCGAATTGTTACTAGTGCTAGCTTGAGTTTTTTCTTAAGCTCTTTAGTTTTATACCTTTCCAACTCGAGTGACTTGGATTTTCTATCAAAGAGAATTTTTCCGTAAATAGCTAGTGTCAAGACAAGAATACCTAAGCCAAAGATACCGTAATTTGTCCAGGGAGTTTTGCTGTTGGGACTTTTAGCTAGTATGGTCGGTTGCAGTCCAATGAGGGCAGGTTTAGGAAACCACTGATAAGACATAGACTTTTTAGGAATGCTACTAGATAAGAGTACCCAAATGGGCACTCTTTCTAATAATTATGAAGCCTTTTAGACAAATATGAAAAAACGTGCAATGACTTATTACATCATGCCCATGCCGCCCATACCGCCCATACCGCCCATACCGCCCATACCGCCCATACCGCCCATACCGCCCATGCCACCATCTCCAGGTGCTGCGGGGGCTGTTTTAATGGGTTTTTCAACTACCAGTGCTTCAGTAGTTAAGATCATTCCAGCAATAGAAGCGGCATTTTGTATGGCTGAGCGAACTACTTTGGCAGGATCTAGAATACCCGCACTAATTAAGTCTTCAAATGTGTCAGTTAAGGCATTGTAACCAAAATTAAATTCACTTTCGCGCACTCTTTCGACAACTACTGAGCCTTCTCTGCCTGAATTGTCAGCGATCTGACGAAGTGGTGCTTCTAACGCCTTGATCACTATTTGAGCAGCGATTTTTTCTTCTTCGTTGGTGAGACTGTTTTTGAACTCGGTTGCTTTGTTAGCTAGATAAATAAGGGTTGTTCCCCCACCTGCAACTACTCCTTCTGCTACTGCTGCTTTTGTGGCATTGAGAGCATCAATAATGCGTAATTTGCGGTCTTGCATTTCGGTTTCTGTCGCTGCACCAACTTTGATAACAGCTACGCCGCCTGCTAGTTTAGCGATGCGTTCTTGTAGCTTTTCTGTATCAAAATCTGAGTCGGTTTCTGCAAGTTCTTTTTGCAGTTGTAGGACTCTTTTTTGTATGTCGCCTTTATGTTCAGAACCAGCAACAATAGTGGTATTGTCTTTTTCTACTGTGATTTTGGCTGCTTTGCCTAACATCTCGACTGTTACTGTATCGAGAGTGAGTCCCAGATCTTCTGAAATGAGACTGCCTCCAGTCAGGATAGCTATATCTTGCAGGACAGCTTTGCGACGGTCGCCAAAGCTAGGTGCTTTAATCGCTACTACATTGAGTACTCCTCTAGCTTTGTTAACAACCAGCGTTGCTAGTGCTTCTCCCTCAATGTTTTCTGCGATGATTAGTAAGGGACGGCTTAAACGGGCTACTTGCTCTAATACTGAAATAAGATCGCTAATAGCGCTGATCTTTTTGTCGGTAATTAGTAGTAGGGCGTTGTCATATTCCACTATTTGACGTTCCTGGTCGGTGATAAAGTAGGGGGAGAGGTACCCTCTATCTATCTGCATCCCTTCTACTACTTCTAGTTCTGTGTTGAGGGATTTCGATTCTTCTACGGTGATTACCCCATCTGTAGTCACTTTTTCCATGGCTTGGGCGATCATTTTGCCTACTTCCACAGACCCACCTGATGAGACTGTTGCTACCTGTTCAATAGCATCTCCTGCTACAGGTTTAGCAATGGCCGCTATTTCTTCTACTAAATATTGAGTTATTTTTTCTATGCCTCTTCTTAAGGCTATAGGGTTAGCACCTGCTGTGACGTTCTTTAATCCTTCGTGAATGATTGCTTGTGCAATGACGGTCGCTGTAGTTGTTCCGTCCCCCGCTATGTCTTTGGTTTTGGCTGCTACTTCTTGGATCAGTCTTGCGCCTACGTTCTCTAGTGGGTTTTCTAGTTCAATTTCTTTAGCTACAGTCACTCCATCGTTGACTATCTGTGGCACGCCATATTTTTTCTCTAATAAGACGTTCCTTCCTTTTGGTCCCAGGGTGATTTTTACAGCATCAGCTAGGCTGTTGATGCCTTTTTCTAAAGCTCTTCTTGATTCTTCCTTGAAGATAATTATTTTTGGCATAGCTTTTTTGGATTGTTTTCTTCTTTATGTTACTCTAGCACTCAAAGCCTCCGAGTGCTAAGTTTTTTACAGTTATTTTATTTTTTCCAAGGCCTTAAGATCTAATAGATTAGAGATTGCCATAAATGTGCTAGAGTGTTCGGGAACCTAAAATAGCTGTTTTCGTTCAATTGGGTTAATGCTAACTCAAGAGTACTTTCTGCTTACTAGGTACTATTGACTTGAGTATCGATAGTTAGACTCTATTAGAAGAGGTTTTTCTTAGTCTAGTAACTTCTTACTATTTAAGAGTGAAATTTCTGTTAATTAATCTTGTAAATCTGCTAAGAAGAACAAAGGTGGCCTAACATTTTTTAACCTTATAAGTTTATCTACTAAAGGCTTCAAGGCTGTGATAGAACTATTAACTTAACTTATTAATACAAGAATTGAGCATTATTCAGTCTTTGCTAAGTAAGATCAAACTAGATAATGACTAATTAATTGACTTAAAGCAGAGATAGAGCAAATAAATAAGAAAGAATTTGCCACAAAGCGATAAATATGCTAGGATTCGTTGTAACCTAGACGATAGGTGCTTTGACTCAATTAGATCAATACTAACTCCATAATTTTATGGAATTCTAAATAACTAAAATCTTTGGGGTTGTGGATGGTACTTTAGCGAAAAATGTTCTTATTGCCTATGTATATTTGATACTAGTTTAAGCAGACTTTATGCTAAGGAGCCTTTTAAATATACAAACAAAAAGCCAAGATTTTACGAGATTTCTCTTGAGATAATAAATTAATGATGGTAGAGGTTTTAAGGCTATGATAGAAGGGTTAAATGAGCAAAGCAGATTAGACGAACAAAGCGGTAAAGCGCTCGCTTTTGTTGATACAAGTATTGATAGTTATCAGTCTTTTTTAAAGGGCATAAAATCACATGTAGATGTTTATTTGCTCAACTCTGATCAGAGTGAGATAGACCAAATAACTGAAGTTTTACAAGGACAAACAGACGTTGCTAGTGTACATATTATTTCTCACGGCAGCGAAGGAAATATACAACTGGGCTACGATAGCCTGAACAGAGAAAACCTGAACAATTGGGCTGAAAAAATACAATCTTGGTCACAAGCCTTGAACCAGGAAGCAGATATTCTCTTCTATGGTTGTAATGTGGCAGAGAATGAGCGAGGAATGTCTTTAATTGATGGCATTGCCGAGTTAACCCAGGCAGATGTAGCCGCTTCAACGGATGTAACAGGTAATGCGAGATTTGGCGGTGACTGGTTATTAGAATATCAAACTGGGAGGATTGAAGCTTCAAGAGCTTTTAACGCTGAAGGTTTTAGCAATCTCTTACAGACATTTCTGGTAACTAACACTAATGATACTGGATATGGCTCATTACGGCAGGCTATATTAGATGCAGAGGCATCTAACCCAGGAGATGCAGATGCAATCTATTTCAATCTTGGTGGTGGAGCTAAGCAGATTAATCTGACATCAGGAGAACTTACTATTGATAACAAAAATTTAACCATTAATGGCTATGGTTCTAGTTTGTTGAAAATAAGTGGCTCTAATCAGTATGAAAATTTTCATGTGCTTAGTGGATCAGGCCTGACTATTTCCAATGTGACGCTTGCTGATGGTAATGGAGTTCTCCAAGATGGAACAGGTGGTTCTGGCGGGGCTATTGGTATAGATCCAAACGCTATCACTAGGATAAGCAATACTGTTTTTATCAACAATTCTGCCTATACAGGGGGCGCTATTGCTGTTAGTCAGGGGAGTAGCTTAACTGTTAACAGAAGCACCTTCATTAATAACTCAACTACCAGTGGCGGCAAAGGGGGAGCTATTGATAATTACGGAAATACCACTATAAGCAATAGTACTTTTTCTGGAAACGAAGCTAAGTATACCGCTGGAGCAATTAATAATTATTTTGGCCGTTTAACGGTAAATAATACGACTTTTAATGACAATAAAGCTGGTTATAGTAGTGGTGCCATTTTCAATAATGGAGGTGAATTAACGGTAAATTACAGTAGATTCAATCGCAATTCTACAACTATTGATGGAATTGGGGTAGGTGGCGCTATCGGAAATAGTGGCACCGCAAATATCAATGGTAGTACTTTTACTCAAAACTCTGCAGCTGGTTGGGCTGGTGGGGCAATGATCAACTACAATGGTAGTTTGTCTATATCTGGAAGCACTTTTACTGATAATTCAGCAATTAAAGGTAAAGGCGGGGCAATCAATAATTATAGCGGTACCGCGACCATTACTAACACTAACTTTACCAGTAACAAAGCAACCCAGGGGGGCGGTATTTACAACGGGTTTATACTCTATCTGACTGGAGGCAGCATTACTAATAATACAGCCTCTGTATTGGGAGGTGGTATAGTGGATGCAAATTATGCAAGTATTAACAATACAAGCATTTTAAACAACACTGCTCCGATCAGTCCTAATACTTATGGGGTTTAGTTTAGGCTGTTCTTACTTCAACTAGCCAACTTCTTAACTAGAACATAGTAACTATTTAAATATTAATTGCTATGTTCTCTAAAAATTCATGCCCCAAAACCTCCTCTTTTCTGCTAAAAATGAAAGAAGTATGAAAATAGCAGAGAGAGAATGACGGTTACCAAAAAAACACCACCAGTTCACCCAGAGATACAAAAGAAAGAAAGCTTTTGGGCAGTCTTTTTTTCTACTTTCTTAACTATTTTTGCGGCTGAGATGGGCGATAAGACCCAGCTAGCAACCCTTTTAATTAGTGCAGAGTCTCAATCGCCTCTAATTGTCTTTACTGCTTCTGCACTGGCTTTAATTACGACTAGTCTAATTGGTGTATTAATTGGGCGTTGGTTGGCAGGACGCTTATCACCGAAAGTGTTAGATATCTCTGTGGCTATTTTATTACTGTTGATTTCTGCTCAATTAATTTCAGAGGTAATTCAACCTTAAAACAATGAATTGGCAATTATTTAGTTTAACTTTTTTAACAGTATTCTTAGCAGAAATTGGGGATAAAAGTCAATTAGCAGCTATTGCTTTAAGTGGGGGTTCAAGTTCAACTAAAGCCGTTTTTTTAGGCTCTATAGCTGCTCTAATTTTAACTAGTTTCTTGGGTGTACTTGCGGGAGGTAGCTTTGCTAAGTTCTTACCTGAACGCCTCTTAAAAACCTTAGCTGCTTTGGGTTTTATGGTCATAGCGCTCAAGCTTCTTTGGATATTTCCTCCTGATGAGGAGAGTTAATTTTTATCCGGTTCTAAACCCACACCAACAGGGGCAATAGACTGTAATTCTAACTCAGGATGATCATCTTGTACTTGTTGTAAATTCCATTGATTTCTAAATAAGAGAACTGGACGGTTCCAGCTATCTTTGACGGTCAAACTATTAAACAGCTTACCCACCTTCTTGAGAGCTTCCCAACCACCTGTAACCCAACGAGCTAAGCTGTAAGATAGAGCTTCTGTAGTGGTTTCTACTCCATATTCATTGAGCATACGAAACTGCACTACTTCAAACTGTAGCTGTCCCACAGCAGCTAAAATAGGCTCTCGTTTAAATTGATCCAAAGAATACATAATTTGAACCGCTCCCTCCTCAGCTAACTCTTGAATACCCTTTTGAAACTGTTTAAACTTAGAGGGGTTAGGGTTCTTTAAAAAGGAGAATAATTCAGGTGAGAAACAGGGTATACCCTCATATTCAATCTTTTTACCTAAATAGATAGTATCTCCGATCGCAAAGACACCTGGATTATTTAAACCAATTACATCTCCAGGATAGGCTACATCTATAGACTCTCTATCTTGAGCAAAGAGTTTTTGAGGACGAGAAAGACGGACTACTTTACCTGTTCTAGCATGATTAACCGTCATATCCTTTTCAAATTTACCCGTACAAACCCGAATAAAGGCTACCCGATCTCGGTGTTTTGGGTCCATATTGGCTTGTAGTTTGAAGACAAAACCAGTAAATTCAGGATAAGTAGGTTCTAATACTCCTATAGAAGACTGTCTACCTTCAGGTTTTAAACCGTAGTCTAAGAAGGTTTCTAAGAATAATTTAACCCCAAAATTATTCATAGCACTACCAAAAAATACAGGAGTCATTAGACCTTGATGAACCATTTCTAGATCTAACTCACCACCTACTTCTTTAATAATTTCTAATTCTTCTTTAAGCTGATGGTATAAATCGGTACTTAAATACTCTTCTATTCTAGGATCACCTAAAGGAATGATGATTTCCGGGACTTCCTTAGCACCATGTGTGACTCTTTCATAGAGATAAAAAGCCTCTTGGTAACGATCATAAACTCCTTTAAAGCGATCTCCCATTCCGATAGGCCAGTTAACAGCATAGGTTTTTAAACCAAGTTCCTGTTCAATTTCATCTAAAAGTTCTAAAGGTTCTCTACCTGGGCGATCTAGCTTATTAATAAAAGTAAAAATCGGCAATGAACGCAAGCGACAGACTTCAAATAGTTTACGAGTTTGCGGTTCTAACCCTTTAGCTGCATCAATCAACATTACCGCATTATCAGCTGCAGCTAGGGTGCGATAAGTATCTTCACTGAAGTCTTGGTGTCCAGGTGTGTCTAATAGGTTGATCTGATAATTATGATATTCAAACTGTAAGACAGTCGAGGTGATCGAGATACCCCTTTGCTGTTCCATTTCCATCCAGTCTGAAGTGGCTTTTCGCTGAGACCTGCGCGCTTTAACCGCCCCTGCTTCGTGTATTGCCCCTCCATAAAGTAGGAGTTTTTCTGTCAATGTTGTTTTTCCTGCATCTGGGTGAGAAATAATAGCAAAGTTACGTCTTCGGTTAACAGCTTGGAATAATTCGGTCTCTACATCTGTTGTCATATTTTTTTTAATAGAACACTTTTTTAATCTTAGCAATGTTGAGAGGAGAGCTTTCTTTTTCTGATCGCTCAAAAATCCGTTAAGCTAAAATGAGATAGCTTATGCTCTTTTATAGCTCATGACCTTTTTTTCTTCTCGTGGTGTCTCAGAATTACCTCTCTTTCCCTTACCTGAAGTGGTTTTGTTTCCTAATCGACCTCTCCCTCTACATATCTTTGAGTTTCGATACAGAATAATGATCAATACTATCTTAGAAAGCGATTGCCGTTTTGGAGTATTGATGAGTAACCCCGAAAATGGTCAAGTTGCTAGTATTGGTTGTTGTGCTCAACTTATCCATTCTCAAAGGTTACCGGATGATCGGATAAAAATCCAAACCGTTGGTCAGCAACGTTTTAGAGTCCTGCATCATGTACGTGAAAAGCCTTATCTGGTAGGACTAGTTGAATGGATAGAAGATACTCCCCCTACAGAAGATTTACGTCCCCTCGCTCTTGAAGTAGAACAATTGCTCAAGGACGTTGTCAGACTACATGACAAGCTGACCGATCAAAAGAGGGGGTTACCTGATGATCTACCATCCCTTCCCCTAGAGTTATCTTATTGGATAGCTGGCAATTTACAAGGTGCACCGTCTGAACAACAAGACCTTTTAGATACACAGGATACTGCAGCTAGACTCAGAAGAGAGTCAGAAATTCTTACCTCAACTCGTAACTATTATGCTGCAGGAACAGCACTAAAAGAAGCACTCAATAACTAAGGTAAGTTGGAAGCCCCAATAATTGGGAGGCTCCCTCAGGTTGTCTTTCAGTTTCTGGTGAGCCACTTTTGAGCGTTAAGACGTTGTAAAGTGTACATGAGCAGTAAATCAAGATTAACCTTACGTTCGTCAATCATAAAGGATTCTAGGGTACTTGGTTCTTCTCCTCCTGTAGAGCAAGAGAAGCCTTTTTTACCACTGATATCTTCATCAAGAAAGTAAAGATTGAATTGATGTTTTGCCCCAAAGCGTCCTATAACTTGAGAACAAGATGTCTCTAAGTTGGTTTTAGCAAGTTTGATGGGTGCTTTGCCAAAAGAAAGTTCTAAATTAGTTAGTTCTTCTTTACCAAGACTCTCTTTAAGCGCAGGCAGGAAATATCCTTCTATAAACTCAGGAAAGGGTTTTTCTTCAATAGTGGGTTCCTTGGGCTTTTTGGCAGCAGGGGCAGGTTTAACGGGTACTTTGCTTTCTTCTGACATAGCTTTAGGTAGTTTTTAGAACAGTGACTCTATTTTATTTTAAATATAACCGGTTGGTTTTTCGCCAAGTCTTAAGACTTATCGTGAGGATAAAAATAAATTGACTCAAAAATCTTATTTGCCTTCTGAGGTTTCGGTACCTATGTTTGAGTTGCTCTATTGTGTGACCATTAAAAGTCAAGGTTTGCGCTTTTTGGTTCAAAGCTCTTTCTAAAATGAATTGAATGTCTATTAAAGCTTGATTGAGCCTAGAGAGATGAAAAAATAATCTCCATAGACAATAGACTAGATAAATATTCAGTACTGTTAAACAACAGTTAAAAATAATAACAAAGAGCAACATTGTTCATTCTATCTCTCGTCTGCCTTCCATAGCTCTAGTCAAAGTAACCTCATCAGCATATTCTAAATCTCCTCCCATAGGCAAACCAAAAGCAATTCTAGTAACCTTAGTAAAGGGTTTCAATAATTGACCGACATAGAGTGTAGTAGTCTCTCCCTCTACACTAGGACTAATAGCGAGGATCACTTCTTTAGTTTTGTCCTGACTGACTCTTCTAACTAGAGGTTGAATGTTTAACTGTTCGGGACCTATCCCATCCATAGGAGAGATAACGCCGCCAAGGACGTGATAGAGTCCCTTATATTCTCTAGTTTTCTCTAAAGCGATAACATCCCGCGGGTCAGCTACCACGCAAAGGAGGTCTTTAAGACGCTCTTGGTTGCGACAAATGTTACAAACAGGTTCAGCTGAAAGATGAAAGCAGACTCGACAGAGACCTACTTGTTTTTTAGCTTCTACAAGTGCTGTAGCTAACGCTTGAACTTCTTCTTCTGAGCGTTTAAGCAAGTGCAGGGCCAAACGTTGCGCACTTTTAGGGCCTACACCAGGTAAGCGCTGAAGTTGCTCAATTAAACGGGCAAGGGGAGGGGTAAAAATAGTCTTTAAACTCCAAAACAGCCTATACTATTATATACAGATCAACGTCCTAAAGCAAAACCTTCTTTTAGTCTTTGCACTTCTACTGAAACTGCATCTTTAGAACGACTTGTCAATAAAGAGAATTTAAAGTTTTGATTTTGACTCAGATAAGCTGCGTAAGAAGATTGTAAATAGGGAAGATATTTTTTATCCCCAGCAATATAGACTTTAAAGAAAGCCACAGATACAGAATTCGTATAAGTATTAACTAATTCTGGACTAGGTAAAGCCAGATGAGTGACTGATTCTACTAAATCACTAATACCTGCGTCCAGTTGAGAAAAATCTACATGACTTTCACCCTCAACTATGCCTAAATAACTTTCGGGAGCTTTAATCAAGAGAGGAAATGAGAACATTTGTTCAGGAACTGCTGGAGTGACTAGGTCATAACTTCCTGCCATGAGAAAGGTAGGCAGTGAAACCTTTTGTAAGCCACCTTTACCAAAAATACCACTATCGAGAGGGTTTTTGGCGATAATTGCGGCAACTCTGGGATCTGCCAATTGATATGTTTGACGCGGTAGATTTAATGCACCACATTGTAATAATAAAGAGAGATTGAGATAATTAAAACGACTACAATCTTCTTTTAAGCTCTCAAAATCAATTTGAGCACCAGCTAGGGCTAAAGCTGTGTATCCACCGAAAGAATGCCCTATTACCCCTACTTGTTGAAGATTTAAGCGTCCTTGATATTCCCTTTTGTTACGTCGCTCTAGTTCATCAATGACAAAGCTGATATCTTTAGGGCGATCTATGAATTCTTGAAGTTCAAAAACTTCTTTAGAAGAGCCTTCTAAGAGGGCTTTTGCTTGTTTTAGATCACTTCCAGGATGCTGGGGTAAGGCTACTAAAAAACCATTTGAAGCTAAAGCGGTCGCTAATTGTCCGAAGTCTTCTGGTCTTGAGGCTAGACCATGAGAGACAATAACTACGGGTATTTTTTGTTTAGGCGGTACTTTAGGCTTATAAACAAGGGTATAAAAGGCGCGCTGACGAAAGTTATCCCTTAGTTGCCAAGTTTCTTGTTGGTATTTATAAGGACCAGGTTTAGATAGGTCTGGCAGCTTGGCATAGTTCACTACTGGATCATTTGTCACTTCTTTTTGGGCAATAGCCTGTAAACTTTTAACTGCTTCTTTAGTAGATTGGAGAAATTGGTCAATAGTATTATTAATACGTAAAAGGTTTTCTCCATCAATTTGAACATTGGTGGAGAGCTTGCGTAAAACATTGAGTAAAGTCAAGCCTTCTCGGTCTAAGGCTGCTTGAACAATTGAGCCTCTTAATACTAATTTACCACTTGCTCCACCTGGTAAAGTGACAATGCGGCCAAATCTTTCTAAGATAGCGTTTCCGATACTACTATTTAAAAAGTGGGACAAAGCAACGGCATCAATGGGAACTTTTTCAACTAGGGCTGATCGAAATCTTTCTTTTTGTTCTGGGGTAGCAGAGCGAAGGTAAAATTCTAATTCTTGATTGATTTGTCCGGTCTGAACGAAGCTTTCTAAAGAGCTAATTTTTACTGATTGCTTGAGAGGTCCATAGACTAAGATTAGGCTATCTGCTGCTTGTAAGGAGACGGTTGTAGAGAAGATCGCCATAGTTCCTAGACTTATGGAGCACACCCATTTTGCTATCAGTTTCATTTTGACCCATCCTTAAATTCTGCACGGGCTGCTTTAATCTCAATCTTACCGATCAAGAGCCTGTATTAAAATCTTTTCAGCAGATCAACGTCCTAAAACAAAACGTTTTTCTAATCTTTCTACCTCGACTCGAACTGCCTCTTTAGATCTATTAGTTAGCCAAGAGAATTTAAACTTTTCATTTTTACTCAGAAAGACTGCATAAGAAGATTGTAAAAAGGGCATATATTCCTGAGCCGAAACCAGAAAAACTTTAAAGAAAGCCACAGATGCAGCATTTGTATAAGTATTCACTAGCTCTGGAGTTGGTAAGACAAGATCAGTGGTTGATTCAATTAATTCAGTAATCCCTGCGTCCAATTGAGAAAGATCGACATGATTTTGACCTTCTACTAATCCTAAATAACTTTCAGGAGTCTTAGTTAAGAAAGGAAATGAGAACATTTGTTCATGCACAACTGGGGTAGTGATATCTAAGCTTCCTGCTAATAACATAGTAGGCACTGAAACTTTTGCTAATCCACGTCTGCCAAAGATACTACTATTGAGAGAGTTTCTAGCCATAATTGCAGTTACTCTAGAATCGGCCATTTTATATTCTTTACGAGGTAAATCTAAGGCACGACATTGTAATAATAATGAGATATTGAGATAGCCAAAACGTTTACAAGCTTTAGTTAGATTTTCAAAATCAATTTGGGCACCTGCAACAGCTAAAGCAGTGTATCCCCCAAAAGAGTGCCCTATTACGCCTACTTGTTGAAGATTTAATCTTCCTTGATATTCACCCTGGTTGCGTTTTTC